>CAINSX010000081.1 GCA_903853185.1 uncultured Opitutia bacterium | reverse complement strand
TGCACGGCGCCGTCCATCAGCCCGCTGCCCGAATATCACGGCAAGGGCCTCAACGTCCTCGACGGCTACGTGACGGTCTGCTCCGAGCCGTGGGGCCTGGCCACGATGTTCGACGCCTATTTCGGCTTCCTCGCCTTCTGGCTCTACGTCGCCTGGCGCGAACAGACCATCGCCTCCCGTCTTAGCTGGTTCGTCGCGCTGATGCTCCTGGGCAATTTCGCCATCGCGGGCTATGCCCTGCTCTGCCTCTTCCAGGCCAAGGGTGAGACCGACCTTGGCAAGGTGTTCTTCACGCGTAAGGTCGCCTGAATGGGACGCGTCTCCGCTTGGCTACGCCGCAGGGTGCGTGATCCGCTCGTCGCGGAACTGCGCCAAGGCGCGACCCCAGAGGCCGTCTCGGCCGCGGTCGTGGTCAGCTTCGCCATCGCGATCCTGCCGATCATCGGCGTGACCACCCTCTTCTGCTTGGCGGCCGGACGGCTATTCCGCCTCAACCACGTGGTGATGCAAATCGTCAACCATGCAAGCTTCGCAGTCCAACTGGCCTTGATGATTCCGTTCGTACGCCTCGGTGAGACCGTCACGGGCTCTCGACATATCCACCTGACGCCGAAGGCGATCATCGACGAGTTCAACCGCTCGTTCCCTGATTTCGTGGAGAAATTCTGGATGGCCTACGTGCACGGTATGATCGGCTGGGTGATCACGGTTCCGCTCGCCTGCTGGATCCTCCACTTCTTCCTCCGCACCGCCTTCCGCAAAGTTCTCCCCCAACCCGCCGCTCCATGTACCCCCTCGTCGAACTTGGATTCGATTTCCTGATCCTCCTCGGCGAAGCCTGCGTCTTCTTCGCGCTCTGTTGGCTCATCGCCAAGAAGATCGATAACTGGTCCATTGTGGACGTCGCCTGGTCCTACGGCTTCGCGCTCGTGGGCCTTCAGATCCTCGCCGTCCACTGCTGGATTTCCCCCCTCGCCGGCCAAGGCCTGCTCATGGCTATCGCGACGGTGCTCTGGAGCCTCCGCCTCGGCACGCACCTCGCCGTGCGGGTGCTCGGTCACCTCGACCAGGAAGACGGCCGCTACCTGAAGATGCGTGCCGAGCACGGCGCCCGCATGCCGGCGCAAATGGCCTATTTCTATTTTGTGCAGGCTCTGGTCCTCACAATCCTCTGCCTGCCGCTGCTCTCCTCGAATCCCACCGGCGCCTCCGGTCCGGCCCAGACCATCCACTGGGTCGGCCTCGGCGTGGTCTGCCTCGCCCTGCTCATCGAGACGATCGCCGACGCCCAGCTGGCGGCCTTCAAGAAGGATCACGCCAACAAGGGTCAAGTCTGCGAACGCGGCCTCTGGGCTTGGAGCCGCCACCCCAACTACTTTGGCGAATGGCTCGTCTGGGTCGGCTTCCTACTGATGAGCTATAACAGCACCTATCGGGGCATCCCCGGCCTACTCTGCGTCGGGGTGATGTACTATTTCCTGACACGTGTGACCGGTATCCCGCTCACGGAACAGCAGCTCCTGATGTCGAAGGGCCACGCCTACGCCGACTACCAGGCGCGCGTGCCAGCCTTCTGGCCCCGCCCGCCCCGCCGCTGATTTTCCGCCGCAGCGGATTGCCAGCGAGGCGGTCCTCGTGCAAGGTGGAGTCATGCCGCTGATCGATACCCTCATCGAAAAGGACGTCCTGCCGGATAGCGTGATCCGCTGGGGCATCCGCCGTCTGCTCAAGCAGCGCCTCGTGGACGAGCGTCCGGAGTCCGCGTCCGCGCGCTTCGCGAAGGTCGACGCCTTCGCGGCTGAACTGCGCACGCTCCCCGTGGCCATCGAGACCAAGGCCGCGAACGAACAGCATTACGAGGTGCCCGCGGCCTTCTATAAGCTCTGCCTCGGCCCGCGCCTGAAATACTCCTCCTGCTATTACACGCTCGGCGGCGAGACGATCGGCGAAGCCGAGGAGACTATGCTGGCCCGCACGTGCGCCCGCGCGGAACTCACGGACGGCCTCGAAATCCTCGAGCTCGGCTGCGGCTGGGGCTCGCTCACCCTCTGGATGGCGGAGAAATACCCGAACGCCCGCATCACCGGCGTCTCCAACTCCGCTTCTCAACGCGCCCACATCGAGGGCGAATGCGCCAAGCGCGGCTTCGAGAACGTGCGCATCATCACGTGCGACATGAACATCTTCGCCGCCGAGGCCTCCCGCTTTGACCGCGTGGTATCGGTCGAGATGTTCGAGCACATGAAGAACTGGGGCGAGCTCATGCGCCGCATCGCCGGCTGGCTCAAGCCCGGCGGAAAGCTGTTCTTCCACGTCTTCACGCACAAGGACGTCGCCTACCATTTCGCGGCCAAGGACTCCACCGACTGGATGTCGCGCCACTTCTTCACTGGCGGCATCATGCCCTCCAACTGCCTCGCCAGCCGCTTCCAGGACGACCTGAAACTCGAGCAGCAGTGGGAAGTCGAAGGACGCCACTACGGCCAGACTTCTGAGCATTGGCTCCAGAACACCGACCGCCACCGCGAGGAGATCCTCCGCATCTTCGCGCAGACCTACGGTGAAAAGCGGGCGAAGGCCTGGCTGGCCAACTGGCGCGTGTTCTTCATGGCCTGCGCCGAGCTCTGGAACTTCCGGGGCGGCTCGGAGTGGATGGTCTGCCATTACCGCTTCGCCAAGCGCGCGGGCTAAGTCCGCGTTTGCCACCGGGCGGTCGCGTCGTTTGCTTGGGCTCATGCAGAGCTACGAAGAGAACGGCGTGCCCATGGAACGATGGAAGGTCGGCGCCTCGACCTACGAGACGTGCCTGACGCGCGGCGCGCGCCTCCTCCGCTGGAAGCTCGACGTCCCCTCCGGCCATCGCGAGATCCTCTTCTGGCCCGAAGGCGCGCCGATGGACCTCGATAAGATCGGCCCTGTCCGCGGCGGTAATCCGATCCTCTTCCCGTTCATGGGCCGCAACTACGCCGACGGCGAGAAGTTCGCCTGGAAGGCCGCCGACGGCGTCAAACGCCCGATGCCGCAGCATGGCTTCGCGCGTGATTCCGCCTTCGAGATTGTCGAGAGCGGCCCCAAGCACGCGGTGGTCCGGATGGTCCAGGATGCGCGCGGCCGCGGTTGCTATCCCTTCGCCTACGACTTCCGCATCCGCTTCGATTTCCTAGAGCTCTTCCTGCGCATCACGTTCGAATTCGAGAACCGCGACGCCCAGCCGCTCCCATGGTGCGCCGGTCATCACTTCTACTTCACGTTACCGTGGCACGCCGGCCTCAGCCGCCGCGACTACATCGTGAAGATCCCGTCGAAGAAGCAGTGGCGCCACGCCGCCGACGGCAAGCTGATCCCGTTTGCCGAGCTCAAGGGTGCGGAATCGATCAGCTTCGACAACCCGCACCTCTCCGACTGCATCTTCACCAACCTCAAATCCGCCACGCTCAGTTTCGGACCGAAGTCGGGCGAAGAAGACATCACCCTCAAGGTCGGCGAAGAGGCGATCCCCGGCAGCTGGGCGAGCGTCGTCACCTGGACGCCGGATCCGGAAGCCCCGTATTATTGCGTCGAGCCCTGGATGGGCCCGCCCAACAGCCCCGAACATAAGAACGGGCTCCGTTTCGCGGAGCCCGGTCAGGTCGACACCTTCGTCACCGAGGTGTCGTTGATGTAAGCCTCGCGGCTTACTTGCTGCTGGAGCTGTTGAGGGGCAGCTTGCCCTTGGCCTTGGTCGGAGCGGCCTTCTTGGCAGCGGCCGGAGCAGGCTCAGGGGTCAGGACCGGAGTCACGGCGACAGGGGTCGCGGCGATCGGAGCAAGGTCAGCGGCGGCACCATCGGTGACGGGGGACGGACCCTTGGCAGGGCCCATGCAACCGACGACAGCGAAGGAAAGGAGAGAGAGAACGAACAGATTGCGTACCATGGCAGTGAGGTTAGGTTGCGGGGACTCTACCCGCCATGCCCCACCGCACAAGCGCAGATTCTGGCCCCCTCACCCTCTTCGTCTGCACCGGGAACTTCTACCGTAGCCGCCATGCGGAGGCCCTTTTCAACTGGCATGCGGCCCGCATGGGACACCCCGCCCGGGCCTTTTCCCGCGGCCTCTTGACCTCCCTGGTGGCGGATGAGCCAACCCTGATTTCCCGGGATACCGAAAAGCGGCTCCGCGAGCTTGGCATCCCCCTCGACCTGACCGGCCCGGCGCCCACCCAGCTCCGCCGGGAGGACCTGGAACGGGCCCACCGAACCATCGCTTTAAAGAAGGATGAGCATCACGCCATGATGCT
>CAINSX010000080.1 GCA_903853185.1 uncultured Opitutia bacterium | reverse complement strand
TCCACCGAGCCTCTGAGCCTCCGAGCCTCTAACTTGTCTCCCTTGCCAACTGGCCAACTGGCCAACTGGTCCACCGATCAACTAGTTTACCTGCGGCCCTCGGCCGCGCCTGCTTCGCAGCCGTTCACCATGCCAGCAGATCCCCCCGCGCAAGCGCTTGTCCCCATGTCACCTTGCCCACGTGTCCCCTCGCGAAATAACGCTCCGCGTTATTTCGCGTACGCTTCCTTCGCTGCCTTCTGGAACTCGCGACGAATCTCACTCTGGTCCGAATTCTTGAGATCGGTCCGCTGGATGAGCAGGACGTAAGCACGCTTCTTGACGGGGTCGATCCAGGCCTGCGTCCCGAAGGCTCCGCCATGGCCGAACGTTCCGACGCTGAGGCTTTCGGTGACTTCCTGGGGCGCGTTGACGATATGGAAACCGAGACCCATGTGCATGCCAGGCGCGAAGCTGACCTTGGGCAGGTCGCCCAGTTGATTTGTGGTCATCTGCTTCAGGGTCGCGGCTTTGAGGTAACGCTTACCGCCGAGTTCGCCGTCGTTGAGGAGCATCTGGTAGAGCTTGGCGAGATCCTTGGCGCAAGAATACAGGCCGCCGGCGGGGAAGGGCGTGCGCTTGGTGTCGTGGAGCGGCTCGCTGAAGCGCGTGTTCTTGGCTTCGACGAGCGCGCCGGTTTCCTTGTTCTTGCTGTACGGCTTGGCGAGGACGTCCAGGTGATCCGGCGTCGGCCAGAAGGTGGTGTTGGTCATGCCGAGCGGCTCGAACAGGCGTTCTTCCATGAAGTCGGCATAGGGCTTGCCGCTGGCGACCTCGATGATGCGTCCGAGCAGGTTGATGGCGTTGTTGTTATAGCTCCACTTGGCGCCGGGCTGGTCGGTCAGCGGCTTCTTGGCGTAAGCGGCCGCCATCTCCGCCAAGGGCAGGGTGTCGATCGGCGCTCCGGGAGGGGTGACGGCTCCGGTGTCGACACCGCTGGTGTGGGTGAGGAGATCCTTGACGGTGACGAGGCGCGTCGCGGCGACGAGTCCCTGCGGGGTCTTCACCTGGATGCCTTTGAATTCAGGGACATATTTCTCGAGCGGGTCGTCGAGCTTCACCTTGCCTTCTTCGACGAGCATCATGACGCCCATCGCGGTCATGGGCTTGGTCATCGAGGCGATCCAGAACATCGAGTCCTTGCCCATGGAGCGCTTCTTGGCGACGTCTGCCAGACCGAAGGCTTCGATCGCGATGATGCCATCCGGGCCGACCACCGCGGTCACGGCGCCACTGATCTCGTCGCTGTCGATGAAGTGCTGCAGCGCGAACGCGGTCACGGCGTTCTCGTTATCGGGCATCGGCTTATCGGGCTTGCAGCCAGCGAGTAGAAGGAGGCCAAGGACGAAGGAGAGGCGTGCCATGGCATTTTTTTAAGCTGCCGCCGCGACAGCCCAAGCCCAAAGATGGTCCGATGTCTTGGAATCGTAACCTAGACGGGGTTGCTTCATGGCTAGGCCGTTGGCTTTATCTGTTTCTCCCATGAAGTCGCGTCTCTACTCCGCCCTTGTTCTGGCTTTATTCGCGTCAGCACTCCCGGCCTCGCCGCCCGTCAAGGCGACCCCTCAACTCGACCTGACCCCGGTCGGCGCCTCCAGCCGCGTCAGCCTCGGTGGCGTCCAATACGTGAACCATGGCCTTGTCGGCGTCGGTGCCGTCCCCGCCAGCGCCCGTGACGGACGCGGCGACACGCTCGGTTCCTTCTCCTCCTTCAAGGTCGATCCCGCCACCTGGCGCAAGAACGCCGACGGCTCCTACGCTGGCACGCTCTATGTCCTACCCGATCGCGGGTACAATGTCGGCGGCCTTGTCGACTACGCGGCGCGCCTCCAGAAGTTCGAACTGGTCTTCACGCCTGACTACGGTCGCAAGCCGGTCCCTCCGACCCAGCTCAGCCTCGCCTTCAAGGGGACGACGACGTTCACCGACTTTGATGGCCATCTTACGACGGGCCTCGATCCGATGAGCGATACCTTGGGCGGCCGCTCGCCTGTCCCTGCCCACAAGGGTAAGCTGACGGTCGATGCCGAGGGCCTCGCCCTTCGTCGCGACGGCACCTTTTATGTCTCCGAGGAATACGGTTGCACGATCTATCACCTGGACCCCAACGGCAAGATGCTCGGTCTGATCACCCCGGTGCCGGCTTTGCTGCCGAAGTTCACCGAGGCTTCTGGCTTCAAGGGTTTCACCACGGACCACGGGGCCAAGCAGGCAGAGGTCGGCG
>CAINSX010000079.1 GCA_903853185.1 uncultured Opitutia bacterium | reverse complement strand
CGGCGCGATCAACCGCGACGGCGACCTGTTCACGTACGACGCCGACATGGAGTATGACTTCAACACCTCTTGGTATCGCCCGACCCGCGTGAACCACGTCATCAGCGGCGGAGAATACGGCTGGCGTAACGGCGCCGGCAAGTATCCCGAGTTCTACCCCGACTCCCTGCCCGCTACGGTGAACATCGGCCCTGGTTCGCCCACCGGCATCGCGTTCGGCTACGGTGCCAAGTTCCCCGCCAAGTATCAGGAATCGCTCTTCATCCTCGATTGGAGCTGGGGCAAAATCTACGCCATCGACCTCAAGGCCAAGGGCGCCAGCTACGCCGGCACCAAGACCGACTTCATCGGCGGTTCGCCGTTGCCCGTCACCGACCTCCTCATCCACCCGCAGGACGGCGCGATGTATTTCGCCATCGGCGGCCGCAAGGTGCAGTCGGGCCTCTACCGCGTGACCTATGTCGGCAAGGAATCCACGGACACGATCAAGTATCAGCCGGAAGCCCCTTCCGCCGAAGTCCTCGCCCGCAAGGCCCTCGAGCAGTTCCACGGCAAGCAGGACCCCAAGGCCGCGGACGCCGCCTGGCCTTACCTGTCCTCGCCTGACCGCTGGCTGCGCTTCTCCGCCCGCGTCGTGCTCGAGCACCAGCCCTACGCCGGCTGGAGCGAACGCGCCTTTGCCGAGAAGAATACCACCGCCCGCCTCGAAGCGCTCCTCGCGCTGGCCCGCCAGGCCGCCAAGTGCCCTTACCACACCGACAAGGCCGCCAAGCCTGATCCGCGCACCGGCATCGCGCCGACGACCGCCGAGCCCACCGCCGCGGAAGCCGCGCTGCGTGATCGCCTACTCGCCTCCCTGCGTGCCGACGATTTCAGCCAGCTCACCCTGGAACAGAAGCTCCTGCATGTACGCCTGACCGAGATCATCCTGCACCGTTACGGCAACCCTGACGCCACCGGCGTCGCCGCGATCATCGCCCAGTATGACGCCGCCTATCCTTCGGCCGACTTCGGCCTCAATTGGATGCTGACCGAGACCCTCGGCCACCTGCAATCGCCGACGCTCGCCGCCAAGGCCATGGCGCTCGTCGCCAACGCCGGAAGCCAAGAGCCTGAACTCGAGATCATGCGCAGCGTGCGCATGCTCAAGGCCGGTTGGACGCCCGCCCTGCGCGAGGCCCAGCTTAACTGGTTCGTCAAGGCTGCTAGCTACCGCGGCGGTTCCAGCTTCGGCAAGTTCGTCGAGTTCATCCGGAACGACAGCCTCGCGACCTTCACGCCCGAGGAGCTCGGCCGTCACGACAAGCTCATCGCGCTCGCCAAGAACCCGCCCGTGAAGTCGGCGTACGAGAACGTCGGCGCCATGTTCGCCGGCCGCACGCCCAAGAACTGGACGCTCGAGGAGCTCAGCGCCGCGACCAAGACCGGCCTCAAGAACCGCGACTTCGACCAGGGTCGTAAGGTCTTCAGCGCCGCGGCCTGCTTCGCCTGCCACCGCTTCGGTAATGCCGGCGGCATGACCGGCCCCGACCTCACCCTCGCCGGCGGCCGCTACAGCCCGCACGACTTCCTCGACCAGATCATCAACCCGAGCAAGGTGATCAACGAGCAGTTCGCGCCGGTCATCGTCACCAAGAACAACGGCGAGACCTTCAGTGGCGTCGTCGTCAACCTCAACGGCGACCGTGTCAGCATCAACACCGACCTCTCCGACCCCTCCCAGCAGGTCTCCATCGACCGTAAAGAAATCAAGAGCATCGAACTGAGCACCGTCTCGCCCATGCCGCCCATGCTCCTAAGCATGCTCACGCAGGAAGAGATTCTCGACCTCGTGGCCTACGTCCTGAGCGG
>CAINSX010000078.1 GCA_903853185.1 uncultured Opitutia bacterium | reverse complement strand
CCCTGCGGCACGAACTCGAGGATGTCGGTGATCTCTTCGAAAGGATGGATATCGCGGCCTTCGATCATCGCCTGGTTGCGCAGCTCGCTGAGCTGTTCATCCACGTCTTCGACGGTGAGCTTCTGCTCGAGCTTGATCGTGTCGTTGATGAGCTTCACGCGCAGGCGCATGATGTGCTCGAGGAAATCGGCGTAGGCGCCCTTGTCGCCGTCCTTGATATTCGGCAGGGCGAAGAGCGGCTCCTCGGAATCGAGGATGTGTTCGGCGACGCGGACGAGGCGGACGGTCTGGTCCTTCTCGATGTCCTGGGCCTGGAACGGGACGAAGGCGGCTTCGAGGACTTCGTTGGACAGACCGTACTCCCGGAGCGGGTCCATCATGTCGAGGATCCACGGGAACTGGAAGGGATCGAGGATACCCAAGCCGTCCGGCTCGTAGTGTTTGGGGTCGGAGTTCTCCTTCACCCACCAGTTGCCTTCCTTCTCCTTGAAACGGATGGTGCACCAAAGGAGCTTTGAGGTAGTCGAAGCCATGGCTGGGTGGTGTGTCCATGTCTGGGCGGGAGTCAAGAGGGGTCAGCGAACAGTCCAAATGGCGGGCTTCTCCGCTTTCCTTCCGCCCTTTCCTCACTTAACTGCTGGGCATGTCTTTCCTGTATGAGAAGGTGATTTCCAAGGCCCTCTACTCGCTGGACCCGGAGACGGCCCACCAGGTCGGCCTCCGCGGCATGGGCCTCCTGGGCGCCTGCGCCCCCCTCCGCCTCCTGATGGAGCGCTCGCTCACCCCCAAGGGTGGCCGCCCGATCGAAGCCTTCGGCCTGAAGTTCCCGAACCATATCGGCCTCGCGGCCGGATTCGACAAGGATGGCATCGGCTGGCGCGGCGCGGCGGCCCTCGGTTTCGGCCACGTCGAAGTCGGCACGGTCACCCCGAAGGCCCAGCCGGGAAACGAGAAGCCCCGCGTCTTCCGCTACCCCGAGCTCAACGCCGTCGTGAACGCCTACGGTTTCCCGAACAACGGTGCGCAAGCCCTGCATGATCGCCTGAGCAAACAGCCTGGTCGCGGCCAGCGCGTCTGCCCGCTCGGCATCAACATCGGCAAGAACAAGGCCACCGCCAACGAACAGGCGCACGAAGACTACCTCACCTGCTTCAAACTCCTCGCGCCGCTCGCCGACTATGTCGTCGTCAACATCAGCAGCCCGAACACCACCGGCCTACGTGCCCTCCAAGACCGCGCGCCGCTCGTGACATTGCTGTCCACGCTCGCGCAAGAGAATCGCTCCCTCACTGGTGGCCCAGTGCCCCTGCTTCTCAAGATCGCCCCGGACCTCAATCCAAACCAGCTCGCTGACATCGTCAGCGTCGTCGGCGAATGCGGCTTCGCCGGCATCATCGCCACGAACACCACGACCACGCGCCCGCCCGGCACCGAAGCGTGCTCGCCCGGACGCGGTGGCCTCAGCGGCGCCCCTCTGCTCGAACGTTCCCTGCAGGTCGTGCGTTTCCTCGCCAAGGAAGCCGACGGACGCATCCCGATCGTCGGTTGTGGCGGCATCCTGTCCGCGAAGGATGCCGGACGTTTCATGGATGAAGGCGCGTGCCTCGTGCAGGTCTATTCCGGCCTCATCTTCCGAGGACCAGAACTCGCCCGTGAAATCGCCGAAGGCCTTGCCTGGCGCCAGCGCCCTTGGGCCTGATTACTTCGTCGGCGCGACGGGGATGTGCACTTCCGACTGCTTAAGGAAGAAAGGCACGAACGGACTGTTCCAATAGACCGCATACGGTTCACCGGCTGGCTTCACGTCCGTCCGCTTCGCGAGCCACGCCTTCAGCGCGGTCAGGGCCTCCTCATAATTCTCACGGCTGTAAGACCCACGGATGCCGATGGCGGCCACGCGACGCTCGGGCACCGACGACAGCTTCACCTGCGGCGTCTCCGCGAGGTCGGCGCGCTTGGCCGAGGCCTCATCCATATAGAAGACCATCGTGCCCGGCTTGATACCCGCCTCGACCGGCGCGGTCATCGGGATCTTGTTCGAGTCGATGTAGCGGAAGAGCTTCATGAACAGCCCGTTGTCCGCGGCGAAATAATCGTTCGCGGACTCCGTGCGCATCCAGCGGGCCGCCGGCAAGGTCTTGAGCTCGAGGTCGCCGGGCGCAGTGCGTGGATAGGCTTCGGACACGGCACTCAGTCTGGCCGACGACGCGACGATGGCGAGGGCAACCCAGAGGAACGTCTTCATAAGGTCATTAAAAGGCCCGCCACCTAGGTTCCAATCCCGGAATCCTGCGACCGCCCTTGCCACCGCCACGGGACTTCCTTTGCTGGAGGCATGGGCGAAACCAACGAAAAGAACACCTTAGCCTCCCGCCTAGGCCATAACTTCCTGACGGGGCTCTTCCTGCTCATGCCGATCGGACTGACGCTCTACGTCGTATCGGTGCTGCTCGACCTGATGGGCAAGTTCATCCAGCCCGCGATCGAGTGGGGCTTCGCCTGGCTCTGGCATAATTCGAAGACCGCCGCGCCCGACTTCAACACCGGCCTCTACCGCCAGCTGGTGGTGGTGTCGTCCGCCGTGGTGATGCTCATCATCCTGGTCGTCGTCGGCTACCTCTCGAAGCGCCTCTTCGGTAAGATCCTCCACCGCTGGTTTGCCACCATCCTAGAACGCATCCCGGGCCTCGGCTCCCTCTATGGCACCATCCGCCAGATGGTCGACGCCCTTAGCGGTCGCAATAAGGACACTTTCCGCCGCGTGGTGATGGTGGAGTTCCCCCGCCCGGGCATGTGGACCATCGCCTTCGTCACCCATGAGCAGCCGACGGTCTTCAGCGAGGCCATCGGCAAGCCGGTCGTGAACGTCTTCATCCCGGCTGCGCCGGCGCCGACCACCGGCGTCATCCTGCACCTCTCTCCCGATGAAGTCCGTGAGACGAAGCTGACCGTCGGCGAGGCCCTCGGTCTGCTCATGAGCTTCGGTTCCGTCGTCCCCAAGCCGGAAAGCAAGGAGTAGGCCGGATGTCCGCATCGAGCCTCCGCTGCCTGGTGCTGGGTCGCGATCCCTCCGGGGAATCGCATTCCCTGCTCACGCTGCTCGAGCCCGCTGAAGGCATCGTGCGCTGCCTCATCCGCACCCATCGCGGCAACGGCACGACGTTGCCCGACCTCTTCGACGAAGGGGAAGTGAGCCTCGAGCGCGCCAAGGACGGCGGCATCCGCTTCGCCCGCGACTATCGCCTGCTCACCCGCCGGGCCGGCCTCGCCCGCGACCACCGCACGCTCGAACGGGCGTGCCGCCTCGCGTCGATGCTGCGCAAGAACCCGCCGCCACCCGAATCCGCCGAAGTCTGCTACCGCATCGCGCTCGAGACGTTCGACGCCATGGCCGCGCGCCCGCGCGCCGACTGCGCCTATTTCAAGAGCCTCTGGCTCATCCTCAAGGACGGTGGCTGGGGCGTGCATGAGCAGTGGTTCACGCGACTCGGCGCCCGCCAAGCTGGCGCGGCGGCAATCCTCGGCCAGCCGCTCGACGGGCAGACGACCGATGAAGAGACCGTCGCGAAGCTGGCGGTCGACCTTGAACGCTGGGCCGCCGGCGAAGCCCATTTCGTCCTGCCCTGATGCGCATCGACATCAAGGCGAAGCGCGTCGAGCTGAGCGCGCAGGAGTTCGCGACGTTCCGCCCGGGTCCCGGCGCGGGCGCCGGCGGCGCCCCGTGGCGCGCCGAGGCCGGCCGCCAATGGCATGAGACCATGCGCAAGGTCGCCGAAGCTGAAGGCCAGGGCTGGCAGTTCGAACGCTCCGTCGCCTGTGAAGTCGGTGCCCTCGGCTGGACGATCGCCATCACCGGACGCGCCGACCAATGGCTCGAGACGGACGGCGAGGTCCGCATCCGTGAAATCAAGACGATCAGCCTCAAGCTGCCGCGCAAACCCGAGTTCCTCATCGGTCGCTTCGCCCACCACTTCCTGCAGCTCGCAGCCTATTGCCACGCGGCACGGCTGGGCTCCGGCGCCCGCGAAGTGAAAGGCGAACTCATCTTCATCGATCCGGCCGACGGCACGCGCCAGCCGGTTGGTCTACCCCGCTCGGCCGAAGCCGACCTGCTCACGCAGGCGGAGACCGTCGCCGCGCACGCCGAGAACCGTCGCGCGAGCCACGCGCGCCTACTCAATCTCCCGGATCGCCTGCCGTTCAAGGAGCCGCGCTCGGAGTGGCTGCAATGCTGCGCCGACCTCGATCAAGCCGGCCTTGATTCGCCCACGCGACTGCTCGTCGCGCCGACGGGCTTCGGCAAGACTTCCGCCGCCCTGCGCCACGGCCTCGGCCTCCTTCGCGGCGGCCGCGCAGGACGCCTCCTCTACCTCACCGGCAAGGGCACCGGCCAGACGCAGGTACTCACCGAACTCCGCCGCCTCGCCCGCAGCAACGAGCTCCGCGCGGTGCTCCTTCGTCCGCGCTCCGAACACGAGGTCGACGGCATCACCGACGACCCCGAGCAGATTCGCCGCAATTGGGCCAACGCCAAGATCGACCCGCAGCACCTGCTCGAAGAAGCCGCCGACCTCCGTCGCGTCCGCGAGATCGGCCGTATCGCCGGCGTGCCGCCGTGGGACATCACCAAGGCCATGCTCGCGCACGCCGACGTGGTCATCTGCGACTACAACTACGTCTTCTCGCCCCGCAACCGCGCGGCCCTCGAGACCGTGCCGGGGTGGGATATGAACGATACGGTGCTGATCGTGGACGAAGCCCACAACCTGCCTGAACGTGCCGCGGAATGCCTCTCGCTCCGCGACGAGGAACAGGCGGCGGCCGACTTCGCGTTCACGCTCACGCGCTTCCGTGCTCCCGAAGCGTGGTGTCAGACCGCACAGATGTGGGCCGACTTCCTCCATCGCCTCCCCAAGGCCGACGCGATCTCGCCCGACGACCGCATCGAAGCGATGGCCATCGCGGAACGCATGTCCGTCCTCGCCGCCGAACACCCGTTCAACACCGACGACCT
>CAINSX010000077.1 GCA_903853185.1 uncultured Opitutia bacterium | reverse complement strand
CGTGGCGATGGACGTGACCCTCGAGCGCTTCTATGAAAGCGTGGCAGGTCGGCGGGTCGTGACTCAGGCGGAATCGAGGTAGGGTTAAGCGTGGGGCGGTCGCTCAAGGGGAGACCGGAAGCCGGAAAGTTTGCTTCGGTCATAATAAGCCCCGCCAATCAGCCGGTCTCCGGTTTCCCTCTGAGAGTAAAATGGCAACTAGGACAGCACGTGGTGCTGTCCCTACCTCTTATTCTGCTCCGATAATGACCTATTCCGCTCAATAGATGCGAAAGGGTTGAAGAGTGGCGGGCGGGTCGGAACATCAGGGTCCCTTTTCCCGTCCTAACTTATCCCCATGAGAACCCCACCCCTCGCCGCCTTCGTGTTCGCGCTGATGTCCGTCCTCGGACTATCCGCGCAGAACAAGGAGCCGGTCGCAAAGATCGTCCTGCCGCCGGAACCCGTCGCGCAGGCCGTCACCAAGAAGATCAACGTCCTCGACCTTTTCCGTGAAGGAAAGGCCGAGACCCATATCAACCCCAAGGCCGATATCCATGATGACGCGAAGAACGTCTTCAAGTTCGAGCCCGACGGACTGTTCCACGTCAGCGGCAATGGCTACGGCGGCATCACGACGCTCGACAGCTTTAAAGACTACCACCTCGTGATCGAGTTCAAGTGGGGCGACAAGACTTGGGGCAAGCGCGCCAAGGCCACGCGCGATAATGGCATCCTCGTCCATTGCTACGGCCCGCAGGGCGCCGTGGGGGGTAGCTGGATGGCCAGTATCGAAGCGCAGATTATCGAAGGCGGCGTGGGTGATATCCTCGTCCTCTCTCCTAAGCTCGCCGACGGCACCACGCTGACGACTTCCATCAGCGCTGAAGCCGGCATCGATTCCAATAAGCAGACCATCTGGTCGCCCGGCGCTCCGCGTCGCACGATGACCACCGGTCGCCTCAACTGGCAGCACCGAGCTGCCAACTGGAAGGACACGCTGGGTTTCCGCGGTAAGGACGACGTCGAGTCGCCTTCCGGCGAATGGACCCGTTTCGAGGTGATCGCCAAGGGCGACATGCTCCAGTACTTCGTCAACGGCGTGAAGGTGAACGAAGCCTTCGAGTGCAAGCCCAGCCAGGGCCGGATCCTCTTGCAGGTCGAAGCCGCGGAGATGTTCGTCCGTCGCTTCGAGCTCTTCCCGCTTGGTGGTTTCAAGGAGAAGTGGGGTGCGGCTAAGCCGGCTGGCCACGGTGACGGCGAGGAATTCCCGTCCTACGCCTATCGCCCGCGCTTCCTCGATCTCTCCCCGGAGCAGATCGCGCTGAACACCCCGAAGGCCAAGCTGCCGCCGGGTTTTGAAATGGTCGTCGCCGCCACCTCTCCAATGGTAGCCAATCCCACCATGGGATGCGTCGATGACCAAGGTCGCCTGTTCGTAGGCGACTCAGCTGGCGTAAATTGGAGCCCGAAGAAGTTCGAGACCGTCCTCCCTAATCGCATCCTCCTCCTGGAGGACCGCGACGGGGACGGCATCTACGAGCACAGCACCGTCTTCGCGGACAAACTCGCTTATCCCAAGGGCGCCTACTTCCTGAACGGTAGCCTCTACGTGACCGACACCCCCGGTGTCTGGAAATTCACCGATACCGACGGCGACGGCGTCGCCGACAAGCGCGAGCTCCTCGTCGGTGGTTTCCAGTGGACCGCCAACAGCGCGGATTGCCATGGCCCGCGTCTTCACCCCGATGGCCGTCTCTATTGGACGCACGGCCGTAAGGGACACACCATCAAGCAGCAGGACGGCACCCTTGTCCACGCCGGCCTCAACAGCGGCATCTGGTCGATGAAGCCTGACGGCTCCGACGTCCGCTGGCATTCGCTCGGCTGCGCCGACAACCCCACCGGCCTCGATTTCACGCCCACCGGCGAACTCATCGGGACCACCAATCTTTACTTCGGCAGCCCGCGCGTCGATACCCTCATGCAGTGGCAGCTCGGCGGCGTCTATGAACGCCCTGACTTCCTGCGCATCATCGCCGACCTTCCGCGCACCCACGAGCGCATGCCCATTCTCCGCGAGCTCGGCCACATGGTGCCCAGCGGCTGCGCCTTCTGGAAGAACGCCAACGCCGTCGCCACCGACGGGCATCCTTGGGCCGCCGACCCTGCCAATCTGCAGCTGATGGTGACCATGTATAACTCGCAGAAGGTCCTGCGCTACGAGATGCAGAAGGAAGGCGCGACTTACCGCACTACCGAGCACGAATTCTTCACCGTCGACCGTAAAGGTTCGCACCTGACCGACGTGATGGAGGCCCCCGACGGCTCGCTCATCGTTTTCGACACCGGCACCTGGTATTCGCATTGCCCCTCGAGCCTGCAGGGTTCCGCCAACGTCCCCGGCATGATTTACCGCATCCGCCGCACCGCGGAAGGTAAGGCCGCGCACGCCGCCGTGCTCGCCGCCCACAAGCCTCTCGAACTCGCTAAGCCCAAGGCCGACGCCGAACTCCTCGCGCAACTCTCGTCCTCCGACCAGTCAGAAGTCCGCCGCGGACTCGAAGGCCTTACCTTCCGCGAGACCAAGTCGCCCGCCGTCACCGAAGCCGTCCGCGGACTTCTCTCCCGAGAGGCCGACCTCGTGCTCGAGCATGCCATCCTCACCGCCGGTATGCGTCTTGCCAGTTTCACCGCCGCCGATCTCGCCGCAGCCAAGGGCCCGGTCGCCCAGGCTCGCCTGCTCCGCATCGTCTCCCAGACCCGGACCAAGGAGTCCGACTATGGTGAAGTCTTGAAGTTCGCACTCAATCAGGCGGATTCCGCCGACGCCGCGCTCGCCAAAAACGCTTACCTTGCGCTGATCAAGGCGCCCGACGCCGATGCGGTCCTTGCGCCTGTTTTCGGCCAGTGGCTCGCGCAACCCGCGCCGACCGCCACGCAGGTCGCCGCCATGGGCAAGTTCGCGAGCGCCCTCGCCGGCCAGCCCGGCGTGGCGAAGGGCATCGCCCGGATGCTCGGTCACGAGAAGCCCGCCGTCCGCCAGGCCGCGCTGCGCGCCATCGCGGCCCAGCCCGGTAAGGTTGACGCCAAGTTCTGGTTTGCGCCGCTCCAGGCGCAGCTCGCCAAGGGTGCCTCGCCCCTCTTGCTCGACGCCCTTGCTCGCGTGAAGGACAAGCGCTTCGATGAAGCGCTGAACTCCGTCTCCGTAGACACGAGCAAGCCCGCTTCGCTCCGCCTCAAGGCCTTGCTTGCGCTCTCCAGCAGCGGCGAAGGCCTCAGCGACCCCGCGTTCAAGCTGCTCGCCGACCTTTTCGTCGATCCCGCTAGCCCAGGTCTGCGCATGGATGCCGCAGCGCGTCTCGCTAACACGAAGCTCACCCCCGCGCAGTGGGACGATTATCTCGTGTTGCTACCCACTGCCGGCCCGCTCGAGCAGAGCGAACTCCTCGTTGCGCTGGCCATTCCGCAGATTAACAAAAATGTCTCAAAGGAGCAGGGCAGAAAGATCGCCGTCGCCCTGAGCAAATCGCCGATGCTCGGCACCTTCAGCCGCGACCTCGTGCGGAAGGCCTTCAGTTTCCTGCCGCGCGAGGTCTACGAAGTCCTCGAGCCCTCGTTCGATGCGGCCCTTGCGGTCAATGACGCCAAGAAGGAGCGTCTCGCCCCGCTGGCCTTGGCTGCCGCGAAGAAAGGCGACCCCGTCGCCGGCCGTGCCGTCTACGAATCGGGACGCGGTGCCTGCATTGCTTGCCACAAGATCGGCAACATAGGCAACGAGATCGGGCCGAACCTGAGCAAGATCGGCGGCATCCGCGCCGAGCGCGAAATCGTCGAGAGCATCCTTTTCCCGAGCAACAGCATCGCGCGCGACTACGACCTCAACTCCTTCCAGATGACGGATGGCACCAGCGTGCTCGGCCTGATCAAGGGCCGTTCGGCCGAGGGCGTGACGATCGTCGAAGCCTCCGGTCAGAAGCGCCTGCTCGCCCAGGAGTCGATCGCGTCGAGCACCCAGCTTACCACCAGCCTCATGCCGACCGGTCTGGATGGAATCCTCTCCGAGAAGGATCTCATCGATCTCGTGGCGTATCTGCGATCTTTGAAGTGAGCGAAAGCGTGAGGCGCTTTCGAGGGGGCACGTGGGCAAGTTGACACGTGGGCACGTGGTAGGGTCGGGACTGCTTCACGACATAGGGCCGCCGCAGGGCGGCGGAGGGTAGGGGCGTGGATCCGCCGCGCCCTCCTTATGACGGAGTGCACGATGAATCGTGCCCCTACCTCAGGAACCACAACGCGAGGGCGGGGAGGGCGAGGATCATGAGGCAACCGCCGGAGCGTGGGCGGGAGTCTTCGTAGAGGTCGCCCATGCGGTCTTCCACCGCCTGGTCGATCTGTTCCTGGACATCGTCCGTCATGTCGTCCGGGATTTCGTTATCTTCGGTGTCTCCGTCGAAGTCGTCGCTCATGAGGCCATAGTATACCCGGGGGCAGGGGAGGCGCAAGTGGCTGACCGGACCTGCCTGTCATAGGAAACAGGCTGGAGCCTCGGCGGGGAATCCCCACGCTGACGGCAGCATGGCGACCATCCTTTGCATGAAGTGGGGCAAGAAGTACGGACCGGAATACGTGAACCGACTCCATTCCATGGTGAGCCGCCACCTCACCATCCCGTATCGCTTCGTGTGCCTGACGGACGACAAGACCGGCCTCAATGCCGGCATCGAGACGTTTCCGATTCCGAGCCTCGAACTCCCCGCCGGCGCCCCGGAGCGCGGCTGGACCAAGCTCGTCTCGTTCTCGCCCGCGCTGACTACTCCCGGCGGCCCGGAACTCAAAGGAGACATCCTCTTTCTCGACATCGACATCGTCATTGTCGGCAACATGGACTCGTTCTTTGCGCAGCCCGGCGACTTCCTGATCATCCGCGACTGGCAGAAGGGCGACTACACCGGCAACTCGTCGGTCTACCGCTGGCGCGCCGGCACGTATCCCGACGTCCTGGAATATTTCCGCGCGAACCTCGACGCCGTGCGCAATCGTCATCGCAACGAGCAGGAGTTCCTTACCGCGCACCTGACCGCGCAGGGTAAGGTCAGCTACTGGCCGGAGACCTGGTGCCGCAGTTTCAAAAAGCACTGCGTGAAATATTTCCCGTTCTCATTCTGGCAGACCCCCGAGATTCCCGAAGGCGCGAAGATCGTCGTCTTCCATGGCCTGCCCAATCCGCCCGACGCGCTCGTCGGCCGCAGCGGCAAGTGGTATCGTCGTGTGCTGCCCACGGCTTGGATCGGGGAGAATTGGAAATAAGCGCGGAGCGCTTATTTCCAGGGGGCACGTGGACAAGGTGACACGGTGACAAGGAGGAGTGATGACTCAAAGGGAGAACGGAGACCGGAAAGTTAGCTGCGGTCCTCAAGATCTCAGCTAATCATCTGGTTTCCGGTCTCCCTTTGAATCGGCCCCTTGTCCACGTGCCCACTTGCCCACGTGTCCCCTCGAAGGCGCGGAGCGCCTTCGACGCGCTTACTTGCTCTCGTCCGCGGCCTCGTCGTTGGCGGCTTCTTCCTTGGCCTGGGCCTGACTGCTCAGGATGGGCTGGGCGAAGAGGCGACCGTCGGGGAGGTTGGCGATGTAGCCTTCGCCGATGAGGAACGAAAGATCCGTGAGCACCTGCGTCTTGGCGGCGTCTTCGGCGTTCTCGCCGGCGAGGGCGAGGACGAGGTCCTTTGCCTGCTGGGCTGGCTTGCGGTCGAGCGAGTCAAAGAGCTTGGCCATCGGATCGCTGAAGGTGGACTTCGGGTCGCGGCAGCGGCGGCGGACGGAGCACGCGTAGGTGATGCCCTTCGAGCCCTTCTTATAAAGATGGAAGCCTTCCTTGCGGAGGCGGCCACGGATACCGTTGGCGGTGTCGAGGGGGAAGGCGCGCTGCTGTTCGAGGGCGTAGCGGACGGAATCGCGGAGGGGGCCAGGATTCATCTCTTCGAGTAGGCGGCCGGCGAAGCGGACCCACGGATGGGTCTTCACCACGAGGTCCTTGCGGAAGGCCTGGAGGAAGCCGCGGGCGGCGTCGAGGGACTCGAGGCGCTCGGGTTCGCCTTCTTTGCGGTCCTTCGGAGCGTATTCGCTGCGGGTGGACATCGACTTCAGCCAAGCATCGATCTGTTCCTGTTCGCGGACCATCTCGAGGCGGCCCTTGAAGGCGTCGAACGGCACGTTCGGGCAATGGCGGGCGTGGTGTTCGCGCAGGTTGCGCTGGTAGCTGTGGTGCGTCGGGGCGCCGAGTAGCTTGCCCGTCTGCGAGCACTTCGCGACCATCAGGAAGGAACCCTTGGGGGCTTCGACTTCGACTTCGACGACATCAAAGAACTTGTCGAGATGGCGGGACATCACGTGTGAGACCGCGTCGCCTTCGCTGAGGAAGGGATGGCCGTCGGGCACGGAGACGGCGAGCAGGGCGTCTGGGCGCTGTTCGGCTTCGAGGTGGCGGATGACAATCGAGAGACGGTCTTCCTTGTCGAGAATCAGGCGAGCAACCTCGAAGAGCTCGTAGGTCATCTTGCTCTTCTTCATCGCGCCACCGAGAATCTCGAACTTCGCGTCATCCGGGAAGAAGGAGCTGGCGATAACGGGACGGAAGACCTGTTCGTCTTCGAAACGGGAAGGGCCGCGGTCATCGCGACGACGATCATCGCGGCGAGGTCCGCCAGGACCATCACGACGGGGGCCACCGGGTCCGGCGCCAGGGCCATCACGGCGAGGGCCACGGCTCTGTCCGCCGCTAGGAGGGCCACGACGGTCACCACCAGGTCCGTCACGGAAACGAGGGCGATCGCCATCGCGGCGGGGGCCGCCGTTGCCGGAGCTTACCTTCTCGGAGGGTCCGCTGACCCAGGAGGGCCCGAAACCAAGGGAAGAGAGGTCCAGTTCGAAGGACTTTTCCTTGGGAGGGTTGTTTTCGGCCGAGTCGGAGGACATTGAGGAAGTGAGCGTTGGGAAAGATGCCCGCTTGGCAAGCATCAGCACAATCGCTTTTTACTTGCACCAGCCGTCAGGACTTCCAGCGTGCACCTTCCTTTATTGCTCAGGTGGTGGAATGGCAGACACGCATGCTTGAGGTGCATGTGCCGCAAGGTGTCCGGGTTCAAGTCCCGGCCTGAGCACCAATTTAGGCTGGGTCGGTCCGGAAACGGGCCGGCCCTGTTTTTGGTTCACATCAAACCCGACACCCCGCAGTAGTAGGGACATGGCTACGCAGGGAAAACTCGACGTCCTCATCCTCGGCTCCGGCGGCCGAGAGCATGCCTTGCTCAAGGCCTGCCTCCGCAGCCCCCGCGTGGCCAAGGTCCGTGTGGCCCCCGGCAACGGCGGCATGGCACTCGAAGCCGAGTGCCTCGAGGTCGACGCCGCCAATCCGGCCGCCGTCCTGGAACTGGTCCGTCGCACAGGCTCCACCTTCGTGATCGTCGGCCCGGAAGTCCCGCTCGCTGCTGGCGTGGTCGACGCCCTCGAAGCCGCAGGCATCCCGGCCTACGGTCCGCTTGCCTCTGGCGCACGGCTTGAGGCCAGCAAGGCCTTCAGCAAGGATTTCATGGTGCGACACAATGTACCGACCGCCGCTTCGGAGACGTTCCGTTCCCTTGCGCCCGCCCTCGAGTACGTGCGCAAGCAGCCTATTCCGATCGTCATCAAGGCCTCGGGCCTGGCGGCAGGGAAGGGTGTCGTCATCGCGACCACGCAGGCCGAAGCCGAGGCCGCGTTGCGCGACATGATGGAGACCAAGGTCTTCGGCGCGTCGGGCGACGAGGTCGTCATCGAAGAATTCATGCAGGGCGAAGAGGCGTCGATCATGCTCATGGTCTGCCGCGAGGAATACCTCATGCTCCCTCCGAGCCAGGACCATAAGCGCGTCGGCGAAGGCGACACCGGGCTCAACACCGGCGGCATGGGCGCGTATGCTCCCACGACCGTCGTCACGCCCGAGGTCGAGCGCCGTCTCCGCGAGGAGATCATCGCGCCCACGCTGCGCGGCCTCAAGGCCGACGGTATCGATTACCGTGGCACGCTTTACGTCGGCATCATGGTCACCGCGACCGGCCCCAAGGTCGTCGAGTTCAATGTCCGCTTCGGAGACCCCGAGTGCCAGGTGCTCATGCCTTCGCTCGAGACCGACCCCGTGCAGATCATGGAAGATATCGCCCATGGCCGTTTCCGTCCTTCGGCCGTGAAGCTACGCCCCGGTGCCACGATCATCGTCGTCCTCGCCGCTGGCGGTTATCCCGGCGAGATCCGCAAGGGCGACCCCATCACCTTGCCCGCGACCCTGCCGGAGGGCGTGGACATCGTCCATGGCGGTACCAAGCGCCTGCCGGACGGCCGGGTCGTCACCTCCGGCGGCCGCGTCCTCGGCGTCGTGGCCCATGGCCCGACCCTCCAGGAAGCGGCTCGTCGGGCCTATGCCGTCGTCCCCCAGATCAAGTATGAAGGCAGCCACTACCGTCGGGATATCGGTTATCGCCAGCTCCGTCGCGACGGAGTGGTTTGAACACTTGAACCGAGGGGCTTATCCCTCATCTTGACCCGCATGGCCGTCGAACGAGACACCGTCACGTTTGTCTGCACGGGGAATACCTGTCGCAGTCCCATGGCCGAGGCGTTGCTCCGGGCGACGTTGGCCAAGCGAGGGCAGGGGCTCGAGAAGCTAAAGGTCGCCTCGTTTGGACTTGCCGCGCAGGACGGACTTCCGCCCTCCGCCAATTCCGTCAAGGCTATGCAGCGGATCGGTCTGGACGTTTCCGGCCACAGCAGCCGTCTGCTGACCCAAGCAGATGTCGATCGCAGCATTGTGATTTTCGGTATGACCGAGTCGCACCTCGCCGCCCTGCATTCCCGTTTCGACGTCCTGCCTGATTTCGTGCTCCTCCTGCGCGACGTCCTGCCGACGGACGTCCCGCGGGACATCCCCGACCCGTTCGGTGGCGGCTATCGCGATTACGAGGAGTGCCGCGATTCCATGGTTGAAGCCATCCCTGCGATGGTGGAGTTTCTGCGCCAGAATCTTTCCCGATGACCAGCCCGCTTACGCTTTCCTTCGGCAGTGACCATGGCGGACTCGCCTTGCGACGCGGCCTGATCGAAGCGCTGAAGGCGAAGGGCTACGTCATCCTCGACCGCGGCACGGAGACCGAGGCCTCCTGCGACTATCCGGACTACGCCCACGCGGTGGCCGCCGATGTCGTCGGTGGCGGCGCGAAATTCGGCATCCTCGTCTGCACGACCGGCATCGGCATCTCCATCGCCGCCAACAAGGTGCGCGGCATCCGCGCCGCCCTCGTCCAGAACGCGGACGCCGCCGGCCTGAGCCGCCGCCACAATGACGCCAATGTGCTGTGTTTCGGGGCAAAATATGTGGACCTCCCGACCGCCTTGGCGTGCGTCGAGGCCTTCCTGGCCGCCGAATTCGAAGCCGGCCGCCATGCCCGCCGCGTGGACAAGCTGGAGTCCTGTGGATAACCCCGCCGATTTGCCGTTGCCACGCTTCCTTGCACGATTTGCCCTTTCCCATTCCCACCATGACCGCCATTCGCCGCATCCCTCTCGCCCAGCTTGACCCGGAGATCGACCGCCTGATTAAGGCCGAGCTCAAGCGCCAGCAGACGCACATCGAGCTAATCGCCTCCGAGAACTTCACTCTCCCCGCCATCATGGAGGCCCAGGGAAGCATCCTCACCAACAAGTATGCCGAAGGTTATCCCGGCAAGCGCTGGTACGGCGGCTGCGAGAACGTCGACCAGATCGAACAGCTAGCTATCGACCGCGCCAAGGCCCTCTTCGGCGCCGACCACGCCAACGTGCAGCCGCACTCCGGCAGCCAAGCCAACGCCGCCGTCTACTTCGCGACCATCAAGCCCGGCGACAAGATCCTGACCATGAACCTGTCGCATGGCGGTCACCTCACGCACGGCAACGCCGCGAACTTCTCCGGCAAGCTCTATACCGTCGTCCACTACGGCGTGGGTGCCGATGGTCGCATCAACTACGATGAAGTCGAGGAGATGGCCAAGCGCGAGAAGCCCAAGATGATCACCGTCGGCGCGTCCGCCTACGCCCGCGAGATCGACTTCGCCCGCTTCGGCAAGATCGCCAAGGAAAACGGCGCCTTGCTGCTCGCCGACATCGCGCACATCGCTGGCCTCGTCGCCGCGGGCGTGCACCCGTCGCCCGTTCCGTACGCCGACTTTGTCACCACCACCACGCACAAGACCCTGCGTGGTCCGCGCGGCGGCCTGATCCTCTGCAAGGCTGAGCATGCCAAAGCCATCGATTCTTCTGTCTTCCCTGGCGCCCAGGGCGGACCGCTCGAGCACGTCATCGCCGCCAAGGCCGTCTGCTTCGCGCAGTGCGCCACCCCGGAGTTCAAGGAATACGCCCAGCAGGTCGTCGCCAATTCCCGCGCCCTTGCCGACGAGCTCGTGAAGCTCGGTTTCGGCCTGATCAGCGGCGGCACTGATAACCACCTCAGCCTGCTCGACCTCCGCAAGAGCCATCCGAACGTCACCGGCAAGGAAGCCCAGCTCGCCTTGGACGCCGCGCACATCACTACTAATAAGAACACCGTGCCGGACGAGACCCGCAGTCCTTTCCAGGCCAGCGGTATCCGCGTCGGCACCCCCGCCGTCACTTCCCGTGGCATGAAGGAGGCCGAGATGCGTGAAATCGCCCAGGCGATCGCCATCGTCCTGTCCGACCCGCAGAATCCAGCCAAAATCGAGCAGGCTCAGGGTATTGTGGCCTCGCTGACCGGCCGTTTCCCCCTCCCTTATTAATCTTAAGAAAGCGGTTTTTGCCTTTCCAACGGAACAAAATCTCCTAACCTAATCTATACCCCACCATATCTATGAACACCTCCACCCGTAACCGTAAGGGCTTTACGCTCATCGAACTCCTGACGGTCATCGCGATCATCGGCATCTTGGCCGCCGTCCTCTTCCCAGGCGTCCAGGGCGTCATGAAGAAGGCCAAGCAGTCCGCCGCTTCGACCAAGCTGCGCAATATCGCCCAGTCCTACATCACCTTCAATTCCGGCAGCAAGTTCATCAAGGACGCCGCCTGGAACACCTCGACTGCTCCGACCTCCGCCGCCACGCTGCAGGAGTTCGCTGCCGTCCTGGCCCTCAACGCCGGCCTGAACAGCGGTGAAATCTGGTACGTCGACGCCGATGCGGCCAATGACAGCGCCACCTTCCCGAAGCAGGTGCTGATCGGTGCCGCCGGTGCCGAAACCATCGACACCAACTTCAAGACCCCGAGCGCCGCCTCCGGCTACCAGTCTTGGACCACCTACACCCCGACCAACAAGAACCTCAACGAACAGGTGCCCCTCCTCTGGACGCGCGGACTGCTCGCCACCGGTAAGTGGGACACCACCCTGGGCGTCTGGGGTGCTGAAGGCGGCCACATCGCCTTCGGTGACGCGCACGTCGATTGGCGCGC
Source organism: uncultured Opitutia bacterium (assembly GCA_903853185.1). Lineage (GTDB taxonomy): Bacteria > Verrucomicrobiota > Verrucomicrobiia > Opitutales > UBA953 > UBA953. The sequence continues at coordinate 6,785 of CAINSX010000077.1, read as the reverse complement.
TGATACCAGCACGATTGAAAACCAGTTCGCTTCCAAGAAGACCCCGGGTACGACGACCGTCAATTGGACGGACGCCGTCACCGCCAGCACGGTCCGCGAACTGAAGTCCAAGTAAGCCTTCACGGCCTCTTCGAAAAGCCCCGCCCAGCGGGGCTTTTTTGTTGGTCCGCGGTTATAGTCCTTGCGGCATACTTTGTCGTGAACGCACTTGCTAGGAGGAGTAATCCCCATAATTTTACTGATAGCTTCACCCCATGAAAATTTCCTCCTCTGTCCGTCGCGGTTTTACGCTCATCGAACTCCTGACGGTGATCGCGATTATCGGCATCTTGGCCGCCGTCCTCTTCCCGGGCGTGCAAGGCGTCATGAAGAAGGCCAAGCAGTCCGCCGCTTCCACCAAGCTGCGCAACATCGCCCAGTCCTACATTACCTTCAATTCCGGCAGTAAGTTCGTGAAGGACGCCGCCTGGAATACCGCGACCGCGCCGACCTCCGCCGCCACGCTGCAGGAGTTCGCGGCCGTGCTCGCCCTGAATGCCGGCCTGAACAGTGGTGAAATCTGGTACGTCGACGCTGATCCCTCTAACGATAGCGCCACCTTCCCCAAGCAGGTCTTGGTCGGCTCCGCCGGTGCTGAGAACCTCGACCCGAACTTCAAGACCCCGAGCGCCTCTACCGGTTACCAGTCTTGGACGACCTATACCCCGACCAACAAGAACCTCAACGAACAGGTACCTCTCCTCTGGACGCGTGGCCTGCTCGCCACCGGCAAGTGGGACACCACCCTGGGGGTCTGGGGTTCGACCGGCGGCCACATCGCTTTCGGTGATGCTCACGTCGATTGGCGCGCCGATACCAGCGCCACGGAAAACCAGTTCGCTTCCAAGAAGACCCCGGGTACGACGACCGTCAATTGGACGGACGCCGTCACCGCTGGTACGGTCCGTGAACTGAAGTCCAAGTAAGCCTTCACGGCCTCTCCGAAAAGCCCCGCCCCCCGGGGCTTTTTTGTTTCCGTCCGTTCCGCGTCTGCCACCTTAACTTCTGCATGACGAACTTCCGCGTATGGATCGATGCCTGTCGCCCCAAGACCTTGGTGGCGGCCGTCGCGCCCATCGCGCTCGGCGGAGCGGTCGTCGTGGCCTACTCGGGCGCCCCGGGCCTCTGGGCTGATCCGTCGTTCATCTTCCTCCTCCTCAGCTGCCTCGGCTTCGCGCTCTGCGTGCAGGTCGCGTGTAATTTCGCCAACGACCTCGGTGATTCGCTTCGCGGCGCCGATACTTCCGCGCGCATCGGCCCGCGCCGCGCCGTTTCCGCCGGTGACATTTCTCCTTCTGCGATGCGCCGTGGTATCTGGATCGCGTGCTTGCTCGCGCTCCTGCTTGGCGCGCCGGTCGCTTCGCTGTCGCCTTGGCTGCTGCTGGCCGGTTTCCTCGCCATCGCTTGCGCGCTGGCCTACACGCTCGGACCCTTCCCGCTGGCTTACCGCGGCCTTGGCGACGTGTTCGTCGTCGGTTGCTTCGGCGTCCAAGCGACCACGCTGACCGCCTTGGCCGTCTGCACGCCTTTCCCGGGTGAATGCTGCTGCAATACGCCACCCATGCCATGGGCCCCGGCGCTCCTCGCGGGCCTCGGCCTGGGCCTGCTCGCCGACAACATCTTGGTCGCGAACAACGCGCGTGACTACGAGACCGACCTCGCCGTCGGCAAGCGCACCACGGTCGTGCGTTTCGGACGGGGCTTCGCGCGCAATCTGCATGGCTTCAACTCAATCTTCGGCCTGGCTTGCCTCGGGCACGTTTTCGGCTGGGCGCCGATGGTCTTACTGCCCTTGGCCGTCTGGCATCACCTTGCCTTCCGTCAGGCCTCCCAGCCGGCCGATTTCCTGCCGTTTCTGGGTCGGGCGGCTGTGCTGATGCTCCTAGCGACGATCCTGTGCGTAACTGCCACTTGCCTCGGGTGGGTGCCGACTGGCAGCCTGTGGATGCGATGAGCCAGCCTCCGTCCCTCGCCGAACAGCTCGAAGCCCTCGTCAACGGGGGCGCTCGTCCGTCGTGGGACGAATACTTCATGGCCACCGCCGTGTTGGTCAGCTCCCGTTCCAGCTGCGAGCGCCTGCACGTCGGTTGCATCATCGTCTCGACCGGCAAGCACCCCAACCGCCTCGTCGCCGCGGGCTACAACGGCTTCTTGCCGGGAGCTCCGCATGATTCGCATATCCGCGACGGCCATGAGCTCGCGACCGTGCATGCCGAGCAGAACGCCGTGGCCGATGCCGCCAAGCGCGGCGTCTCGCTGCAGGGCACGATCTGCTACGTCACTCATTTCCCGTGCGTGAACTGCGCCAAGATCCTCGCCGCCGCCGGCATCACCGAGGTGCGCTATCGTCACGATTATAAGAACGACCCGCTCGTCGCGGAGATGTTCGGCCAAGCGGGCGTGTTGGTCACGCACCTCGAACGCTGATGGCCCGCGCTCCGCAGACCTTAGCGGGGCGAGTGCTGGTCTCGCATCCGCAGCTGCGCGATGATCATTTTCGCGAGACGGTCATCCTCCTGCATACGCATGAAGTCGCGGAGGGTGCGCTTGGCGTCATCGTGAACCGTCCGCTCGGCCGGGTCCTTGGCCAGATCGAGTCCACGGCGGAACTGAAGCCACTGGACGACGTGCCGCTCTTTGAAGGCGGACCGGTCGGGACTGATCGCCTGGCCTTTGGAGGTTGGTTCTTTCCGGTCCAAGGCGAGCCGGAGGTGCGCTTCGGCCTCGGCCAGGAAGAGGCCGCGGAGCTGGCTAAGGACGCACGCTTCCGGCTTTCCGCCTATATTGGTTATGCCGGCTGGTCGCCTGGCCAGCTGGAGAACGAGCTGAAGATGAACGCGTGGGTCGTGTGTCCGTTCGATAAGCTCTGTGTCGACTTCGAAGGCGTCGAGCTATGGAAGAAACTCCTCGAACGCCATCGACCGGACCTGCGGCTCGAGGCGGATTCGCCCGAGAATCCGGGGCTGAACTGATTCAAGCGACGCTGCGCGTCGCGGGGGTCGGTTGGCACGGGGAATTGCTGCGAAACAATTTAGCCACAGGCGGGGGCAGCACCACGTGCTGTCCTGAGGTCAGCGTGCGGTCGAGAGAAGGACCTCGAGGCTCTGCGTGAGCAGTTCGCCGGGCGTGCGCCCATCGCCGCCAAGCATCTTCCGTTGGGTCAGGCGCGACCGTTGGGTCTGGTCTACCTCGAGGAGTCGCCAGCGGCCAGCCGGCAGCTGTGGGCTCTTGGCGTCAAGGGCGGTCCAGCGGAGCGGCATGCCATGCCAGGAGAATTCGACATACCAGCCCGCCGCGTGCGCGACGTCACCGCGGACGAGCGCTGGGTAGCGGCTCACGAAGTCCGGTATCTTGCTTGTGCGGACGCCGACCGTGAGGGCAGTGGGTTGGCTGCGGAGGGCGGCGAGGACGTCGACCTTCGGTTGACTGAGGACCAGCATCGGGTCCATGCCGATGAGATTCTGGCCGTTATAGAGCCCGTGCAGGTTAGAGCTCTGCTTATTCTCGGCCTGTGCCGCGTACCAGAGGTTGAAGCCGGTCGAGAGGATGAGGCCGATCTCGAAATGCAGGTGCGAGCGATCTTTGGTGATCGGGCTGACGCCGGCGGACGTGTGGCCCATCAAGCCGATGGGCGTGCCGCGTCGCACCGTTTGGGCAGGCTTGAGCGACGGCTCAATCTTCGCGAGGTGGGCGTAGAGTGTGTAGACGGGAATCTCCGCAGCGGCATGGTAGAGCACGATGTAGCGGCCATACGGTCCGTTGACGTTCGGGTTAAGGTAGGCAACCTGGCCGTCCATCGCTGCGAGCACGAGGTCGAGTGGCTCTCCGTCGGCGTTGGTTTTCTCGGGGCGGATGTCGATGCCCTCGTGGAAGCGCTTACCCTCTTCTCGGACCATTCCAAACGAGCCGGATTCCGTTTTGCCCGACACCGTCGGTTGCAGGTAGTCTTTCGGGAACTGGGTCGAGGCGCGATTCATCGTCGTCGGCCAGACGATGTCCGTCGCGGCCAGCGGGAGCGCCGTGAGGCAGAGGAAGAGGAGGGCGAGGCTGCTCCGCAGGCTCACTTGCGTTCGGCTTCCTTGATCTTGCGGAGCTTGAGCGCCGAGATGTTTAGGCGCTTGCTGATGTCCACGACCGCCTGCGTGTTCGAAAGGCCCTTCTTCTCGACATGGAACATCAGGTTGCCGTCGACGATTTGCTGGTCGATTGGCATGATGCCGACGGCGGTATCGTTGATGACCAAGACGAAATGGCGGCCGATGGCCTCCTTGGTATAGTTCATCACGTCGATCGCCGACTTGCGGTCGAGCTGCACGAGCAGGAATTCCTGGCGGAGATCAGGTTCGCCGCTGGTAATCGCCTCGGTATTCAGGATTTCTTCGGCCGGTACGAGCGGACGGGTCATCACCGTGATGGCGATCTGGCTCACCGGTAGGCGGACTTCCTGCCTCATCGAGCCGCCGGAGGACGGCGAGGCTTCGATGAAGATTGAAGCGATCTCATCGGGGATATCGGCGTTCTTGCAGCCGGCGAGGAGCAGGGCGCTGAGGGCGACGGCAAGGCGGAAGGCGGTCATGGTAAGGTCAACCGACGAGCAGGTCGAGCGAGGCTCCGACCTGCAGGATGTGGGCGGGCTGGAGGTCCAGCACCGGGACGAGGTAGGTCTGCTTGCTCGCAGCGTGGACATAGGTCATCAGGCCTTTGTCGGCGACGCCGACCTGCTTGATGATACGTTTGCGCTCGAGGAGCATGGCCAGGATGTGCTTGAGCACGCCCTTGTCGCCGGACGGATCGGACTCGTCCTCGTAAAGGGAAAGGAAGAACTCTTCGCGGGAGGCGAGGAGCTGGGCGCGATGCGCCTGTTCTTCTTCGCCGCGTTCCTTGACCTCGCGGGTCCAGCGACCGAGCAGGATGCCATCCGGTTTGAAAGTGGTCGCGTGGTCGCGGAGCACATCGCAACGCTCGATGTTGCCGCCGACGGGCTTGTAGACGACGCACGTCACGAGGTCGCCGACGTGGAGTTCCTTGCCGGAAGCGGCGCAGATGCGCGCGATGGGTTTAACCTGCCAGTCCATGACCGATAAGAGAAGTCGGGCGGGGCGGGGCGGGCAACCCCATTCAGGATGGTTTGCGGCTGACTTATTAGCTGTCCGGGGCAGTCTGCCGGGCATGTCCGAAAACCCCGCCGCCGGCGTCGCCTTGCTCGTGATCGACGTCCAGCCGACCTTCCTTAAGGCCATGCAGGACGGAGAGGGTTGCCTCCGCCGCTGCCTCCTGGCCACCTCGGCCGCCAAACTCCTAGGCGTGCCGGTACTCTTCACCGAACAGGTGCCCGCTAAGCTGGGACCGACCCATCCCGACCTGCTGCTGGCCGCTGGCGAAGGCCGTGCCGTCTTCGGAAAGACGGCGTTCTCCGCCTTCGGTGCCCCTGGGTTGGTCGAGGCCTTAGGCAAGCTGAAGGTTAGCCAGCTACTCATCTGCGGCCTGGAGATTCCGGTGTGCGTTTACCAGACCGCCATGGACGCCCTGCGTGAAGGCATGGGGGTCACGATCCTGTCGGATGCCGTGGAAGCTCGTCGTCCGGAAGACGCCGTTACTTGCCTGGAAGCGCTGCGGGCCGCCGGCGCCCATGTCCTGCCGACCGAGACGGTCTTCTATGCGATGGTCGGCGATGCGACGCACCCGCAGTTCCGTGCGTTCACGGAACTCGTCAAGCAGGCCGCTTAGACTTGGTCGACCGTCAGGCTCGCCGCCGGTACGGTCGCGGCGTCGACGGGCAGGCCAACGTCGGCCCAGGCCGCGAAGGCGATCATCCCAGCGTTGTCGCCGCAGTGCTTCGGCTCGGCCACCATCAATGGCAGGCGGCGTTGTTGGGCGACCTGCGCCAGGCGCGAGCGGAGGGTCCGGTTATTGGCGACGCCACCGGAAAGTCCGACGGACTGATAGGCGGAAAGGTCGAGCGCCGCGCCGGTCTTCGACGCGAGCTGTTCGATGATCGCGTGCTGATAGCCCGCGCAAAGGTCGGGCATCTCGGCGGCGAGCTGGTCGTCCGACATCTTTTCTAACTGGTAGCGCAGGGCCGTCTTCAGGCCCGAGAAACTCATGCGCAGGTCGGCTTTCTCGGGGATACCGCGCGGGAAAGGATATTTCTTCAGGTCGCCTTGCAGCGCCTGTTTCTCAATGAGCGCGCCGCCCGGGTAGGGCAGGCCGAGGAGCTTTGCCCCTTTATCGAAAGCTTCGCCGGCGGCATCGTCGACCGTGCGGGCGACGACCGTGAGGCGCAGTTGTTCGTCGAGTCTCACCAGCAGCGTATTGCCGCCTGAGACCACGATGGCCAGGTGCGGGAGCAGGGCGGCGCGGGCGGCGGCGAACCCGGCCGGATCCTTCGCGTGCACGGCGATGAACGGCGAATGCACATGGGCGCGGAGGTGATTCACGCCGACAATCGGAAGCCCACGCGCCAGCGCGAGCGAACGGGCGAGGGTCACGCCCATTGAAAGGCAGGGGAGCAGTCCCGGGCCGCGGGTCACGGCGATCGTCTTCGCCTGCGATAGCTCCGGGTGGAAGTCGGCGAGCAGGAGGGGAAGGGCGGAGAGGTGCATGCGGCTAGCTAGCTCCGGGACCACCCCGCCGTATTTCTCATGTTCCGCCGCCTGCGAGCTGACTAGTTCGCGCACGAGTCCTCGGGCCGGGTCGAAGAGCGCCAGGGCCGATTCATCGCAGGAACTTTCGATCGCGAGGATCAT
>CAINSX010000076.1 GCA_903853185.1 uncultured Opitutia bacterium | reverse complement strand
GCCGGTCCAGACCTGCTGGCCTTTCTTGGCGGTGATGGCGGCGGTGCCGGTGTCCTGACAGAAGGGGAGCACGCCCTTCGCGGCGACCTCGGCGTTACGCAGCATCGCGAGCGCGACGGCGCGGTCGTTGTCGCTGGCTTCCTTGTCCGCGAGGATCGCGGCGACCTGCTCGAGGTGCTCGGTGCGGAGATAGAAATTAATGTCGTGCAGCGCCTGATTGGCGAGGAGCGTGAGCGCTTCCGGGGCGACCTTGAGGACGGGCTGGCCTGCGAACTCCGTGACGGAGACATGCTCCTTGGTGAGCAGACGATACTTCGTGGTATCGGGCCCCAGCGGGAAAGGTTCCTGGTAATGGAAGGGAGAAGCCATCGCCGTCACCATACGGGACAGCCCCCTGCCCGCAAACGGAAACAGGTCAGCGCGCGGCCATCTGCGCCGGAGCACCGAGCAGCACCTCGCCGATGACCGACCCTTCAGGCAGATCGACCGAGACCAAGGCCAGCCCCATCTCACCTGCGGCGGAACGCACCGTACCCACGACCTTGCCTTCCGGCGTCCTCAACTCCTGTCCGACCGACACCGGACCGGACACGCGACGCAGGATGCGGCGTAGCGAACCCATGGACTGGATCCGAGCCATGACCTCCTGGCCCAGGTAGCAGCCCTTGGTGTAGCTGACCCAGGCGTCGAGACCGCACTCCTGCGGGAATTCATTGGCCCCGCAATCGGCCGGCACGGCCGGCACGCCGGCGGCGATACGCAGCGCCTCGAGCTCGGCGAGCGACGCAGGCTGGCCAGGGGCGACAGCGCCGATTGGCGTGAGCACATCCCAGGCGTCGACACCGAAACGTTTCGACGCGAAGGCCTTCACGTCGGCGTTCGCCTGCTCAGCACCCCAGGCGATCCATTTCTGCCAAAGCGTGGATTCATCGGTCGCGACGACGTCGTCGGCGATGACGTTCGCCGTCACGATGGCGATGAGTTCAGCGGCACCTAGATGCGGGCACAGTAAGAGAAACGAGCCATCGGCTTCTTTCGCGATGACCGTGTGCGCGAGCACCCTTCCCTTACGATTCAACCAGAGTGCGTCGGTCACTTGGACCCTGCGCAGGTCGGCCGAGCACTGCCCTTGCAGGAAAGCCGCCGCGTCTTCGCCCGTCACCCGGACGACCGCGGTGTCAGCTTGGGCGCAACGCAGAGACATTAGAGGACCTTCCAAAGCAGGGCGATACCATGCAGGGCGAGGTTCGCGTAGATCGCCGCCATCACGTCATCCAGCACGATGCCGAAGCCTCCGGGCAGCTTCTCGAGCGCCTTGATGCCAAAAGGTTTGGTGATGTCGAAAAGCCGGAACAGCAGGAAACCGAGCAGGATGAAGAGTAGGCCGACCTTGGTTCCGCCATGCATCAAGGGACCCATGGGATTGAAAAGATAGACTAACGGCATGGCCACGAACTCATCCATGTTCACCTCTTGCGGGTCCTTCTTGCCGATCATCGCTGCCGCGACGCCACAGAGCACGATGCCCATGACCACGACCAACGAGTCGAAGATCAACTCATGGTACCAACCTTTATTGTAAGCCAGACGCACCACGAGCGCCCACCAGAGCACACCCGCGGCGGAACCCCAGGTGCCGGGAGCCTTGAGGCGTCCGAGCGGACCGAGCGTCGCGATCTGGACAATCATGAAGCCAGACCCGGCAGGTGACGACGATGACGGATCAGGTAGCTCGCACCCGAGACCACGGTAATCGCCACCGACAGCCAGAAGAGGGACATGATGATGACTTCCCAGTTCTGGTGCCATTCCGCTGAAAGGTGCCAGTGGGTCTCATACGCGCGCAGGCCGATGAGGTGGCCAATAGCGAGGATCTGCAGGAACGTCTTGATCTTGCCGAGACCCTCGGCCTCGAGCACCTGGCCTGAAGCGGCGGCCACGAGGCGCAGGCCAGTGAT
>CAINSX010000075.1 GCA_903853185.1 uncultured Opitutia bacterium | reverse complement strand
TTGCACCGGATTGGGTTTACCTTGCCTCGTCGGTTACCCTTCGAGCGGTGGGCTCTTACCCCACCTTTTCACCCTTACCTCGTTCCTTGCGGAGGAGGCGGTATCTTCTCTGTGGCACTTTCCGTCACGCCTTGCGACGTGCCCCGACTTGCGGCGGGAATCCTGCCCTGTGGTGTCCGGACTTTCCTCACGGATTACTCCGCGCGAACGCACATGTATGACTGTCCAAGCAAGTTAGCGCCCGTCGGGCTCGCAGGGAAGGGCAAAAGGTGAGACTTAGTTCTTGGAAAGGCCTTTCGGCGGGTTTGATTAGGTGAACCCCATGCGAATCCTCCTCCTCGCCCTGTTTTCTCTTATGACCGCCCGCGCTGCTGAACCCATCAAAGTCGCCTGCGTCGGCGACAGCATCACCCAGGGCGCCGGCGCCCAGAAGGGGAAATCCTACCCCGCGCAGCTCCAGGGCTTGCTCGGCGACGGCTATCAGGTCGGTAACTTCGGCGTCAGCGGACGCACGCTCCTGAAGAAAGGCGACTTCCCTTATTGGAAGGAAAAGAAATATCAGGACGCCCTCGCCATGGAGCCGGCAATCGTGGTTATCATGCTCGGCACCAACGACACCAAGCCGCAGAACTGGAAGTTCGAGTCCGAGTTCGATGCCGATTACCGCGAGCTCGTGAAGTCCTTCCAGTCCCTTAAGTCGAAGCCGAAGGTGTTCGTCTGTCGCCCCGTCCCCGTTCCAGGCATCGGTAATTACGGCATCAACGAGGAGAATATCCAGAAGGAGATCCCGCGCGTCGATGCGTTGGCGAAAGAACTCGGTTGCGGCGTGATCGACATGCACGCCGCGCTCGAGAAATCCCCCGAGCTGCTGCCGGACCGTGTCCACCCGAACACCGCGGGCGCCGGCGAGATGGCCAAGGCCGCGGCGAAGGCGATCGCGGGCAAGTAAGCCTCAGCGGCGCGAAGCCGGCGGGCCGAGGATGCGTCCAAGCACGTCTTGGGCTGCCGTACGTAGTTCTTGCCAGCGAGCAGAAGGGTGCGTTGGACCGTGCGCGATGAGTTGAAGCGTACTGCGCCATTCGAGGACGGCACGTTCGAGGTCGCCTTGGCCCGGACCGTGGCCTTCGGCGTCGACCGGCGGGATTTTGCCGTGCAGGGCGAAGCCTTTGAGCGCTTCGGCACAGCCTTCGCCGAAGCCGGCGGGCAGGCCTTCGCGCAGGTAGCCCTCGGCGGTCAGGGACTTATAAGCGAGACGGCAGCAGGCGCCTAGTCGACTGGAGTTGCGGCCCGCCGAGGCCACGCGTTCGCCGGCCCGGAGTTCGGCGAGGTCCCAGGCGATGGCGCGGGCGTCATACGCCGAGTCCTCGAGGGCGGCGGCGACGGCCAAGCCTTCGCCATGCTGGAAGAGTGAGGCGATGTGTCCTCGCTCAGTCGGATGTCCGGTGACGTCGATCAGGCCGAGTTTCTTCCAGAGACGACCCGCGCGGGCAGTGTGCATCGTGCCACCGCCGAGGACTTCGCGCAAGTTGATGTCCTGCTTCTCGACCTGTCGGCGGGGCGGGTTGATCAGCGGGTGGTTATCTGCATCCGGCCAGACGCGGACATTGGCGCGGGAGTAATCGAGCTTTACCTGGACGCTGTCGCGACCGAGGAAGATGCCGCCATGGGCGAGGCCTCCTTGGGTGAGCTTGGGGAGGAGCGGCAGGATTTCCTTCTCGAGCAGCTCGAGTTTCCAGGTGCGCGGTCGGACTTGTCCGCCTTCGAGTCGGCGCAGGGCTTTCAGTAACCATTCGGCGGGCGTCAGGTGCGAGGCGCCAGCTTCCTTGGGGAAGTGAGCGAGAGTGATCGTGCGCCCGTAGCGCAGTCCTTCGCTCGTCTCGAGCTTGCAAGGGGTGCCGTAGGGCAGGGCGCGGAGGGAGTCGGGCTTCGTGAGGGCGGGGTGCCAGGTTTCCTTGACGAAGATGAGCGCTTGCGAGAGCGGGACAAGGTGCGTCGGGCGTTCGCGCTGCCAGGTGCCGTTGCGTCCGCAGATCTCGTCGATGTGTCGTGTGGCGCCAGCCGGAGAGGCCGGAGCATCGGTCGGCAGGTCTTCACCTAATCGATCCAAGGCGAGGTCGATGGGTTCGCGGGTGAAGAGTGCCTTGGCCAGTTTGGCCGCGACAGCTTTGGGTTCTTCCGCACGGCGCATCAGGGAGAGGAAGGCCGGCCAATCGAGGGCCTCACTGCGTTTGAGCTGGAGCGGCTTGGCTTCACCGAGGCGGGGGCTGTCCCCGGTCCAGAGCGCGAATCCGCGGTCATCGAGGCCACGGCGGCCGGCACGCCCGAACATCTGGAGGAGTTCGTCGGGACGGACTTCGCGCTCGGCGTGCTCGGCGGAGTAGCGGCGGTCGGTGACGAGCACCGAACGCAGGGAGAAGTTGATCCCCGAGGCTAGGCCGGTCGTCGCGACGACCACGCTGAGCTTACCCGCCTTAGCCCACGGCTCGATGAGTTCGGTGCGTTGGTCGAAGGTCAGACCGCTGTGGTGCAGCCCGACGCCTTGGCGGAGCAGGCGATTAAGGTCATCGCCAGCCATGGCTCGTTGGCTGGGCGAGAGTGCGGGGCCATTGCCGAGGGGGAGTCCGGCGGCGATGTCGCGGGCGATCTGCTCGGCGGCCCGGCGGCGTGGGGCAAAGACCAGGATCGGGCCAAGGTCGGCCAGGACGGCGCGGATGACCGCCCGGGCGATGTGGCCCTTGATGCCGGTCGGCTCGCGGGTCTCCAAGGCGTCCAGTGAGACTTCTTCCAGGGGGATGGGGCGGGTGTGTTCCACGATCAGGGT
>CAINSX010000074.1 GCA_903853185.1 uncultured Opitutia bacterium | reverse complement strand
GCCGAGCGCGAACGTGATCAGGCCGTCACCGGCGAAGTCGACGGTAAACGCCTTGCCCGAAGCGAGCACGGCGGTGCCGAGATTGGCCACGAGGGCGCCAGAGTTACGGACATGCGGGGCCACGAGGGCGCCCAGACCGGCGTCGGAAATCGTGAGCGTGCCTTCGTTGACGACGGAGGCCGAAATGTCCGACACGGACGAGAACTTGAGTTTACCGCCGGCGAGGAAGGAATCCTTGTCGAGATCGAGCGTGGTGGCGATCAGGCCGGCGGCGTCGACGGTCGAGCCCTTGCCGAAGAAGATGCCGTTGGGATTGATCAGGATGATCCGGCCATTCGCCGAGACCGCGCCCAAGATGTCGGACGGAGCGACGCCGACCACCTTGTTGGCGGTGACGGACGACGCCGACGGCTGATTGAAGCGGACACTCTCGCCCTTCGCGACAGAGAAGCTGTTCCACTCGATGAACGCGCGGTCCGACGACTGGTCGATCGTGACGCGGGACGTGCCTTGGCCGGACACCGTGGCGGCACCGCCGGTGACGTTGGCGCCGGTGGGATTGGCGAAGGAGCCGACGGGATTCAGCACCGCGGCCACGAGGAGCGTGGCCAGCGGTAGGAAGCGGCGTTTGACGGAAGAGGCAGGGGCCATGACAGTTTTGTTTTAAAGTTTAGAAGCGGACGCCGAAGGAGGCGTTGATGCGGCTGGAGGTGTCGACGGTGGAACCGGCGGGAAGGGAGACGGGGCGGGCGACCTCGACGAGGGCGTTCATGCCGTGCGGCAAGCCGAGGCGGACGCCCACGCCGGCGGAGGCGGCGTGACGCGCGCGGGCTTCCTGCGGCTGGAGCACGCCCTGCTGACGGGTGAGGCCGGCGTCGGTGAAGACGTAGAATTGCGCGCGCACGGGCTCGGCGAAACCAAGCGAGAGCGGCAGCGTGTAGCGGAGTTCGAACGAACCGAAGAGCGCTTGCTCACCGCTCATCGAGCCGGAGTCAAAGAAGCGGCCGAACTGACGGCCGCCGAAGGAAGACTCGACGGCGCTGAGCAGCGGGTCGCCGAGCGAATACTGTCCTTGGGCCGCGAACGAATACGAAAGGGCCCCCGAACCAAGCGAGGCGAGCGGCGCGGTGCGCGTGAAGTCGAGCGAGGCGACGGTGAAGGTGGTCGAACCGTTGGCGCGCGAGTTACCCTGGGCGCCCAGCCAGTCGATACCCTGCTCGAGGTTGAGACGCACGAGGTTGGAGGACTGATCAGGACGGGCGAAATCGTACGTGAGCGAAGCACCGACGGTGCGGATCGCGTCACGCGTGGGCGTGCCGGTCGTCATCGAGCTGTTCGAATCCTGGGCACCGAGGTAGGCCTCGGCGAGGAGCGTGGAGGAGCGCGAACGGATAAGCGGCTTGGAGAAGGTCAGGCGGGTGCTGCGCGAAAGGCCCTTGTATTCGAGGGGCACGAGCAAAGGGTCGGTCGGACGGCTGTCCGACTGCGAAAACGTGACGCCGAGGCGTTCGCCATCGGTACCGATGATCGTCGACGCGGCGGCGTTGAAGCTCTGATACGCGTTGCCGTTGGGGCTGTGGTAGTAACCCAGCGAGAGTTCGTCCGCGCCATCGAGATGACCAAAGCCGGACCAGGAAGCGCCGACGACCTGGCGATCGAGGCCTTTCGGAAGGAAGTTATTCCAGCTCAGATCGAAGGTGTCGGGATCGCGCGTAAACTCGAGCGAGAGATCGGAGCCGCCGACGACGGCCGACGAAGCGGAGAGAACCGAGCCGACGGACCAGCCCGGCAGGTCATCCATGAGCAGGATATTGCGCTCGAGCACGTCGGCACGCAGCGGCAGGGAAAGTTTGAGGCGACGCAGCTGGGTATCGACCGCATTGAGCGCGCGAGCACGCGGCTGGGCCACGCCGAAGGAGTGGTCGCTGATGAAGCCTTCGATGACGACGATCTTCACCTTGCCGTCCTTGATGTCCTGCTCGGGCACGACGCCGAAGCAGAGCGCATAACCGGCGTCGGCATAGGCCTTCGTGATCGCGTTCGCCAAGGCGAAGACTTCTTCGATCGTCACGGTGTCGCCGGCCTTATGCGCCCAGAGCGTCGCGAGCTGTTCGGAAGTCAGCGCGGCGTTCCCTTCGAAGCTCAGCTCCTTGAACGTGAACGCGAGCGCAGCGGCGTCCTTCGGGGCAAGCTGCTTATTGTTCAGCGAGACCTCCTTGCGCGGCACCGACTTCGGCTGCGGCGCAGGCTTCAGATTCTGGTCGATGCGCGCCGGATCGAGCGTCGGCACGACCTGCGCAGAAAGCGACAGGCCGGCGGCGAACATCAGGGTGGAGGCCGCGACCAGGAAAGGACGACGGACCGCGGTGGAAACCAGGCTCAGCATAGCGTCAGAATACTCTTTAATATATTTTCAAAACTGAAGGACACTTGTGGCCTGCAGTTTTGGTCAGAAGCGAGGGTCGGCAGGGATGCGATGACATCGCATCAGTAGTCGGACGGATACCGAATGGGTCGGTGACCTTGCCCGGCTCATGGCAAGTGCGGCTGCAAACGGATGCGATGTCATCGCATCCCTACCCTTGGCAACCCTACCCCTTCGGCGTCGGGCCGGTCGAAGCACCGGACTGCCAGGTTCCGGCGAAGACCGCGTCGAAGATCGCCAAATCCAAGACGTCGGACCGAATCCACAGATCGGCCTGTTTTACCACACATTCAGGTAACGACAGGCAACAGGCGATCGGGGGCGAAAACTGGGACGAGTGCATCGTGCCGATGAGCGAGACGACGGAGACGTCGCGAGGGAACTCCATGTCGCGGCGCGCGAAATAGGAAATGGCCGGCATGAAATCGGTCCACTGCGGGAAGAGCACCGCCGTGGCGCCCTTCGCGAGCGCCGAATCCAGCAGCGCGCCCATGCTCTCGGTCGTAAGTTCCCGAGAGGTGAAACGGACGTCGATGACCACACCCCGCTCTTTCGCCACGCGCGCGATGTTGGCGAGCGACTTGGTCAGCTTCACCTTGCGCCCAAGGAAAGGGATGAAGAAGCGGCGATGACCCAATGAAATCAGGTGTTTGACGGCGACGTCGACCAGGGCGCCATACTGGATGCCGAGACGCGTGATCCGCTTGGAGCGAAGGTTGCCATACATCGAAGCAATCTTCACCCGATGACGGGAAACGCCGGCGAAGAGGTACGTATCCGGCGCCATCAGGATGCAATGGGAGGGCTTCGATTTCACGACTTCGGCGTGAGCGGCTTTGCGTAGCTCTGTCCCCTGTAGCCGGCTGAGGTCGACGAACCTGAAACCATCACCCTTGAGCTTGAGGTGTTCTCCCAGCTGCTGGAGTCCGAGCGAGATCGAGGCATCGAACCCAGAAAGCGGCCTGCTCGAAAGAACCAGGACCTCATGATTGCCTGCGGCCCGATGGGACCCGGAAACGCCCGCCGCCACTTCCAGGCGTCGCTTGCCCCCTCGGCTGACCAAGACCTTGCGCTCGATCAGGAGGGCGATGGCCTTCTGGACGGTGGGCAGGCTGACCTTATGCTGGTTGGCCAGGTCTCTTCCCGACGGCAGGAGCCCCTTCCAGCCTTCTTGACGAATCTGGGCCTCGATGCCATCGGCAAGGAGCTCAAATACGGCCTTTTTCTCGAATTTTGCGTTGGGCATTTCGATTTATAAGCAGAAATATTCACATTAAATCTGATAAATCCACCGGTTTTGTGAACTGTCAGATTGGTCAGATGTGGTGCTAATCGCACTAGG
>CAINSX010000073.1 GCA_903853185.1 uncultured Opitutia bacterium | reverse complement strand
GGCACTAGCTCACGCATTCCCTGCTTGCAGGCCTGTCGTTCCAAGGGAAGCAGGGCACGCACGCGGCTTACCAGCGACTCCGACGAATCCTGCGGGACGAGATCCGCGACGAAGCGGAAAACGCGAGGGTGTTCGGTCGGGCGATACTGTTCCCCTTCATGCTGCAACTCCTCGACGAGCTTTTCTCCTGGTCGCAAGCCGATGATACGGATCTCGATATCGATGTCGGGCCGCAGGCCGCTGAGCTCGATGAGCTGACGGGCCACGTCGATGATCTTCAAGGGCTGGCCCATCTCGAGGACGAGGATGTCTCCGCCGTGTCCGAGGGTGGCGCTCTGTAGCACGAGCCCGACCGCCTCGGGGATGGTCATGAAGTATCGCTTCACCTCAGGGTGCGTCACCGTGACGGGTCCGCCGGCGGCGATCTGGCGACGGAAGATGGGGACCACCGAGCCAGAAGATCCGAGGACGTTGCCAAAGCGGACCGCAATGAAGCTAGTCTTGCCGCCGGTCTCGGCCTGCATCTGGCGGACGACGCGCTCGGCGAGTCGCTTGCTGGCGCCCATGACGTTCGTCGGGTTGACGGCTTTATCCGAAGAGATGAGTACGAACTTAGCTACACTGTGTTCCGCGGCGAGGCGGGCGACGACCTCCGTGCCGAGGACGTTGTTCTTGAGGGCTTCGGAAGGCTGCGACTCCATCATCGGTACGTGTTTGTGCGCGGCGGCATGCAGGACGAGCTCGGGCTTGAAGCGGACGAACACCTCGCGCATGCGATCGACGTCGGTGACATCGCCGACAATGGGCGTGATAAGCGCGCCGGCACCGGTAGCGATGAGATCTTGTTCGACCTGATAGAGAAGCACTTCGCACTGATCGAGCAGGATGAGGCGGGCCGGCGAACGCGCGGCGATCTGGCGGCAAAGCTCGGATCCGATGCTCCCGCCGGCGCCGGTGACCAGCACCGTGCGGCCCTTGACCATCGCGTCGATGGCCTCGTCGTCGAGCTTGGCCGGCTCACGGCCGAGGATGTCTTCGACAGAAATAGGCCGGATATCGCTCGCGCGGACGCGCCCGCCGGCGAGCTCCGACATCGAGGGCACGACTAGGACTCGGAGATTACTAGCGGTGGCGAGCGTGCTCACCTCACGAATGCGGCGCACGGCCGAGGCCGGTAAGGCGAGGATGATTTCGGTCACTCCGTATTTTTCGGCGAGCTCGGGCATACGCTCCGGAGCGCCGATCACCGGCACGCCGTGGATTTGCAGGCCATGCTTGGCGACGTTGTCATCCAAGAAACAGACGGGCTCGAGGCCATGACCGAGGCGACTCATGAGTTCGGAGACGAGTTGCGCCCCGGCCTGACCGGCGCCGACGATCGCGATGCGTTCGACCGCGCCTTGGGTGGCCTGGTACTTGCTCCAGAACCGTTCGCGCAGCGCGCGAATCGAGACGCGGAAGCCGACGAACAGAACGAGTGACAGGTTGAAGTCCACGAGCGTGACGCCGCGGGGGACGCTGAATGCCTCAGCCGGGTTACCGTTCCCGATGATTGACGGCAGCAGGAAGGCGACGCCAGTCGCGATGGCCAACGCGAAGCCCGTCCGGAGGGCATCGGGTAGCCGGAAATAATAGAAGACACCGCGGAATTGGCCCCAGGCTCCCAGCAGCAGGACCTTGAGGGGAATAAGCCAGAGAAGCACCATCGGCCGCTGTACATACATATAGGCCTCGGCTGCCTGCCGCTCACTGCCGTTCAAATCTTCCGGACCGACGAAACGCAGTTCATAGGCGAACCACAGGGACAAGGCCGCTAAAGATCCGTAGACCGCAAAAAAGAACGCGGCTCGTTGTAGGCGATGGACTGGGGCTGCCATGGGGAGACTTTATAATAAGAGCCTCTGGCTTTTATTCAATGACGATACGAAAGCCCAAGGTACGGCTCTTCTCGCGCTTGAAGACCTCCCGGGCGGATATCGCTTTGGCCGCAGGGGTCAGGATGCTACCCCCGAGCACCGGGGCGCGGGTCTCACCCGGCGCGGCCAGTGCCCACTCTTCGACGTTACCTAGCAGATCATGGATTCCCGCAGCATTGGCTTCGGTGCTACCGACCTGATGCACGGTCGTGCCATCGGTGTTCTCGGCCGTCCAGGCCTGGGCCTGGATGGAAGGTTTACTCAGATCTCCGGCGGCGGCGGTGAATTCGGCAGGCGTCGGTAGGCGCACCTTGGCGCCGAGAATCCAGCCGAGACGGATCGCAAAGGCTTCGGCGTCGGCATAGGTCACGGACTCAACTGGGTTGGCTTCCCGGCGGGTCGAGCTGGGATTAGATCCCATGACCGAGGCATAGAGCCCTTGGGGGATTTCCGTCCGATAGATTCGTACCGATGAAGCGGGTACTGCCCGGAGATTTTGCTCGATGTTGCTCAACACGCTCCGGACGGCGGCGCCGTTCACTGCGAGGTATTCTAATTCCTTACGCTCGGCGTCTTCGACTAGGAACGTCCCGGTGTTGGCCGAGCCGATGCGGCGGGCCTCAGCGACCAGTTCGTCGATGAGCCGGAGCGCGTCGTCCGCGCGTCGTCCGCGTAAGGCGGCGCGAAGCTGCGCGCAACGGGAGCGCAACGCGGCGATCTCGTCATGGAAGCGGGCGAAGTTCAGGCGCGTGGCGAAGGCTGCTTCCTGCGTCCGATCGGCAAAACTGCTCTTCGGATAATCCGTGAGTAATTTGGCGAACGCATCCACGGCGGCCTGCCAGGTCTGGGTCGCGGCGGTCCACTCGCCCTTTTTCTCGAAAACCTCGGCCTGAGCACGCTGAGCGAGGATGCCATTCCAAGCTTCGCCGGAGAACGCCGTCTCCCGGCGCTCGGCAAGCTTGTCCGACCGACCGAACTCCGTGTTCCGCACGTCGCGATAGCGGGCGAGGAAATCCGTCTCGCAGTCGATGGCTTGATTGAACTTGGCAGCCGCATCGGCAAACTTACCGGCAGCAAAAAACTTCTCGGCCTCCGCCTGCAGGTCGCGTCCTTTCTGCCAAAGCGGGGCCGACTCGAGGTGCCGGAGGCGGGTGTCGAGGCGCGCCCGTCGACCTGGGTCGGCCAGGCCAGAGAATTCCCATTTCGTCTCAATCTCCTGCTCCCAGACGATGGCCTGGCGGAGCAAAGGGATGGCGGCGGCTTCATTGGTCTTGGCCAACGCAAGGGCCTTCGCTTCGGCCTCGTCGGAGTCATGCCGGAGCTGTTCTCCTCGGATCAGGTGCAAGCGGCGGCGAAGAGATTGCTGACGGAGGTTGTCGGTGCCCACGGACTGGCGGGCGGTGACATATTCCTCCTGTAGGCGTAGGGCTTCTTCCAGCAGGAGGATATCGGCCTCCATGAGTTCGAATCTTTCCTGGCGGATTTTCTCGAAGGCGACCTCCAGTTCCAGCGAACGCAGACGGAGCGCTTCGGCCACCTCTGGCGAGACGACCTTATCCTCTTCGCGCGTGCTCCGACGGTCGGAAGTATAGAGCAACAGGCTGGCCACCCCGAGCGCCAGCAGGACGCCGACGAGGAACGGCACCTGGATCTTGAGCCAGATCTGCCTTAACGAAACCTTGCTCCGACCGGCCCGCGGGTCGGGTGCGGCGACAAAGTCGTTCTTGGGGTTCAGAGGGCCTTGGGTCATGTCAGGGCCGCCAACTTCGTCGCCGGCGGTTTGTTTGCTTTAATAGTTCGTCACTCTGGTTCATCAAAGTCATACCTTCAATATTGGAAATGGCACAATTCAAGCGCATCGCCGTCGTCGGCGCCGGCCTCATCGGCGGCTCAATCCTCCTAGCGGCGGCGCGCCGGGGCCTGGCCGGTTCCCTCGCCTGCTGGTCGCGCTCGGAGAAATCCCGCGCCACGCTCCGTGGTTTCGGCATCGCCGAAGTCTTCGATGGCGCGGCAGCCTGCGTGCAGGGCGCCGATCTGGTCATCGTGACGACCCCGGTCGACACGGCCGAAGAAACCTTCCTAGCCATCTCCCCTGGCCTAAGCCCGGGAGCCGTTGTGACCGATGCGGGCAGCGTTAAGGGCGCTATCCTGCTCGCCGCCCGTCTTCTACCGGCCGCGAATCCTTTCGTTGGCGCCCACCCGATGGCCGGCGGCGAAAAAGCCGGCGCCGCCCACGCCGCCGCCAACCTTTTCGAGGGCCGGGTCTGCTTCCTCACTCCGACTGGCGCCGAGGACTCCAAGGCGCTGGCGACCGTCCGCCTCTTCTGGCAAGAGCTCGGATCCGTGCTGCACGAGACCGATGCGGCCCAGCACGACGAAATCGTCGCCGCGATCAGCCACGTCCCGCATGCGGCCGCTTCCGCGCTCATGCTCGCCGTGATGGACCAGCCTGGCTTCCGTCGCTTCGCCACGGGCGCCGGCCTGCGTGACTCAACCCGCGTCGCCGCCGGTGAAGAAAACCTCTGGGTTGGCATCATGCTCGCCAACGCGCGCCACACGGCCGCGGGCCTACTCTCCGTCGAACGTCGCGCCGCCGAACTCCGCGCCGCGATCGAAGCGAACGACATACCCACCCTTCGCCGCCTGCTCGCCGAGGCCCGTATCGCCCGCCAGAACCTGGACCGGTCCGAATGAGCCCGACCCTCGTCATCCGCCCTTTTCAGACGCCCGCCCGCGGTGTCGCCCAAGTCCCGGGATCGAAGAGCATCACCAACCGCGCCCTGATCCTGGCCGCGCTCGCCGACGGCGTGACACTCTTCACCGGCGCGCTCTTCAGTCGCGACACGCGCATCCTTATCGCAGCATTGCAGTCTCTCGGCTTCGAAGTCTCCGCCGATGAAGCCGCCTGCACGATTCGCATCGCCGGCCTCGGCGGTCGCATCCCCAATAACCGTGCTAAGATTCATGTCGGCAACGCCGGCACGGCCGCCCGCTTCCTCACCGCCTTTCTGGCGCTCGCTCCCGATGGCTGCTATGAGCTCGACGGCGACGAAGCCATGCGCGCCCGCCCGATGCTCGGCCTCCTCGACGCGCTAACCGGCGCCGGCTGCCGCGCGCTCCAAGCCGATGGCTCGGCCGCGTGCGGCTTCCCTTTTACCCTGCACACGACCGGCAAGCTGGGCCGCCTCGAAGTCGACGCCTCAGCCTCATCGCAGCTGCTCTCCGCCTTACTGATGGTTCTTCCGCTTTCCGCCGGAGCTTCGGTCAGCATGAAAGGCTCCACGGTCTCCGAGCCCTTCGTCGAGATGACCGCGCGGATGTGCGGCCAGTTCGGCCGTCCGCTGGTACGCCTCACCGATGGTAGTTGGACGTGTCCGGCGCCCGGCGCCTATGTCGCGCAGTCAACATATGCGATCGAGCCCGACGCCACCGCCGCCAGCTACTTCATCGCCCTGCCCGCCGTGACGGGCTACCGTGCTTCCATCCGCATCGAAGGCTACGCCGACGGCGGCCTCCAGGGCGACACCGCCTTTGCCAAGGTCGCCGCCGCCTGCGGCGCCACGCTGAAGCCGGCGAACGGCACGCTCGTCACCGAGTCCTGGTCGGCCATCCGCGGCGGCGATTTCGATTTCAACGCCTTCTCCGACACGTTCCTGACGCTCGCGACCATCGCGACGCTGGCCGACGGTCCGGTCAAGATCCGCGGCATCGCCCATACCCGTAAGCAGGAGACCGACCGCGTGCTGGCGATGGCCACTGAGCTCGAGCGTCTCGGCATCAAGGTCGCCCCGACCGCCGCTGAACTCCGCGCAGACGAAACGCTTTCATCGCTGACGGTCTTCCCGAGCAAGGCCGCGCTGCGGCGCGTCTCCGCCGACGGCCCGATCGCCATCCACACCTATGAGGACCATCGCATGGCGATGAGCTTCGGCATTCTCGGTAGCTTCGACCTCTTCGGCGACGGTCGTCCGTGGATCGCCATCGAAGATCCGGCCTGCACCGCCAAGACCTTCCCTCATTTCTTCCGGGCGCTCGAAGCCCTTCGCACCAACTTTGTCCGCGTCTCCGTCGACGGCGGCGCCGCGTCCGGAAAATCGAGCACCAGCCGACGCCTCGCGCAGCTGCATGGTCTCCTGCACGTCGACACTGGCGCGCATTATCGCAGCCTGACGCGTGCCTTACTCCTAGCCGGCGCCACCGCTGACGACCCCGCTTCGGTGAAGACCGCGCTCGGCAAGCTTCGCATCGGCTCGCGCGTCATCGCCCGTCAAGGCGCCCGCAGCTCCGCACTCACCCTTGACGGTATATTACCCGACGATGCCGACCTGCGTACGCCCGAGGTCAACGCCGCCGTCTCGAAAATCGCCGCCCTGCCCGCCGTCCGCACATTCCTCCTAGAGTACCAACGCGCGCAGGTGAAGTTGGCGAGCGACCAAGGCTTCGCCGGCGTGGTCATGGAAGGCCGCGATATCGGTTCCGTCGTGCTGCCCGATGCCGAAGTCCGCATCTTCCTCGATGCCGACCCGGATGCTCGCGCCCGACGCCGTGCCGCCGAAGGCCAGTCCGACCAAGTGACCCAGCGAGACCATCTGGACGCCACGCGTAAGACCGCGCCGTTGATCTGTCCGCCTGGCGCCCACCGCCTCGACAACACGCATAAGGCCCTTGAAGAGGTCGTGGCCGAGATTGGCGAGCTCATCAAGGTCGCCGCCCTGCCCCGATGATCCTCGATTCGAAGAACCTGATCTACAAGAGCGTCTACCACGGCGCGCGATCGTTCATCGAAGTCTTTTCCACCCTGGAAGTCGAAGGCTGGGAGAATGTGCCTTCCGGGGCCTGCCTCTTTGCCTGCAACCACCAGAGCATGCTCGACCCGCCCTTGATCGGCTCGAGCCTCCCGCGCGAGATCTCGTTCATCGCTCGCCGCTCGCTCTTCGATAACCCGCTCTTCGGCTTCGTGATCCAGGCCTGCCATTCCATCCCGGTCGATCGCGGCGAAGCCGACATCGGCGCCATCCGGTCCGCCTTGGCCGCTCTGAAGGCCGGCGAAGGCCTCCTGATCTTCCCTGAAGGCACCCGTAGCCAAGACGGAGTCATCACCGCACCCAAGGCCGGCGCGGGCCTCTTGGCCTGCCGTTCCGGCGTCCCCGTCGTCCCGATCCATATCCGGGGCGCGCGCGACATGCTCCCGCGCGGCGCGAACTTCCCGCTCGGCTCCGCGCGCATCCGGGTGCGCTTCGGCAAAGCGATGCAGCCCGCGGAATACGATCCAGGCAGCGACCACGCTGACCGGTCGATCGAATCATCACGTCGAATCCTGGAGCGAATCAAATCACTCCCGGACTGCGACGACCTCGGACTTTGATCGGCCCGGAACTTAGGAGATGCGCTGCGGCATGACGACGCAGAGGAAGTCGTCCTTGAGTCCACGGATCACACCTGGGGACATCTCGTCCTTGAATTCGAAATCGATCTCGTCTTCGGTCAGCGCCTTGAGCGGGTCCGTGATGTACTGAGGATTGAACGCGATGTTCACGTCAGGACCGTCGTACTTCACGGCGATGGGCTCATGCGCGTCACCGCTTTCGGACTTCGCGGAGATTTCCAGATTCTGCGACTTCTTGGACACCGTCATGCGAATCGTGTTGTTGCGATCATCGGTCATGAGGGCGGCGCGGTTGACGCTCTCGAGGAACTTTTCGCGCTCCAGGCGGACCTTCGAGCCGGCGTCCTTGGGGATGACCTGGCGGTAGTTCGGGTAGTTGCCTTCGACGACCTTGGAGACCAACTGGATGCGGTCTACGAGGCCTTCCTCGTTCTTCGGGATGTCGATGGTGAACCCGACCTGGCGTTCGTTATGCGAGACGTGCGCTTCGCCACCGGACTTGAGCAGGCGCATCAGTTCGATGATCGTTCGGGCAGGCAGGATAAGCGCGAGGGTCTTGTCGGTACCGGCGATCTTGCGTTCGCATTTCGCGAGACGACGACCATCGGTGGCGACGACGGTGAGCTTGCCTTCGGAGAATTCGAAGAAGACACCGTTCAGGATGTAGCGGTTCTCGTCGGAAGACTGAGCGTAGCTCACCTTGCGCAGCATGTCACCGAGGTCATCCTGGTTGATCGAGATGGTCGGCTGGCCGGCGAAGTTGGAAATCGGCGGGAATTGGTCGGCCGGGAGACCGGCGATTTGGAATACCGAGCTGCCTGAGGTGATCTTCACGCGGTCCTTGCCGGTGAGTTCGACGATGGTATCGCTGCTCGACAGGGCGCGGATAATGGGGACGAGTTTCTTCACCGGGAGGGTGATGCGCCCAGGGGATGAAACAGAGGCCTTGATGCGGCAGCAGATGCCGAGATCGAGGTTGGTGGTGGTCAGAGTGATGGTATCGCCTTCGGCTTCGATCAGCACGTTCTGCAGGATTGGCATCGTGGCGCGGTTACCGACGACGTTGGTCACGCTGGAGAGGCCGTTGAAAAAGTGATTCCGGTTAACCTTGAACTTCATGATGACCGAAGAATTGAGGACAGGCAGGGGGTGAGGCAACCCCTCATTGCCCACATACCGGGACTCTCTGTATCTAGTTACTCTTCATTTATAAATACCCGTAGCATCAGTAGGTGTCGGAATCCCGTGTACAGTTCCGCAAGCCACTGATGAGCGGACTTATCCGTGGCCGACGGGACTGTGTGTCCGGGGTGAATAAGTCCTTGGTTGTTCACATGAGGCCAGACCAACCAATCCTTCACCCTCTATTCACACCTTGGACACCGGCTCATCATCGTCGTCGGGAGCGGGGTCCATCTCGCTCTTCTTGAGAAGGAAGATATGTCGGAAGATGCTGTAGCTGATGTAACCGAGGAAGATGGCTGGGAACGAATATTGGGGGTACCGGAAGACGACCGCACCGACGATGATGATCAGGATGAAACCTCGGGTGCGGGCCCGGGCGGTCCAATCCAGCTTCTTGAAGCTCGGGAAGCGGACATTGCTCACCATCAGGAAGGAGATGATGAGCATCAATGGTAGGAGGCTCCAAGACCAAGCCTGGACGGCTTCCTCAAAGGGATTCTTCTGGTCCTTCGTTTCCATGATTTTGGACAGCACGAGCACCAAGGAGGCAATCATGCCAGCGGCCGCCGGCGACGGCAGGCCCACGAAATCACCCCCGGCAACCCGCTTTTCATTCCCTGGCACCAGTGGGTTTGTGAGGACGTTGAAACGCGCCAGACGGACGCCGGCGCAGAGGAGATAGATGAACGCCAGCAGCCAAGTGACCAACTGGACGTTGTCCGTGGACTCGGGTTTGATGACGAGAAAGCAGGCCATCAGGGCGGGCGCGACGCCGAACGATACCGTGTCCGCGATGGAATCAAACTCGGCCCCGAAGAGGGATTCGCGCTTGGTGGCCCGGGCGACCCGGCCGTCAAAAAGGTCGCAGACACAGGCGAAAAGAATGAACCAGACCGCCATATTATAGTGATCCGCGCGGCCTTCGGCGGTCAGTGTGGTGAAGCGGGCCTCGATGCAGTTCTTGATGGCCAGGAACCCGCAGAGCATATTTCCCGCCGTGAAGAGGTTGGGCAACAGATAGATGCGGGCGGCTTCTTCTGGCGATGAATACTGGGGTTTAATAGGGGGAGTGGTCACGTTTAGGGCTTGGGGGTTTCGTCGAGGTATTTCCAGAAGCCGCCTTCTTGTTCGATGCGGGCTTCGTCCTCGGGAAAGGGTAGATGGGAGCGGAACGCGAAGTCGGCGTACGTGTGTTTATGCAGGACGTAGTTGGCCATCAGGGAGCCCTCGCTGGCTTCAAAATAAATCCGAAATTCACCGACGCGCAGACGGTGATAAGTGTGGCCGCCGCGACGGACGGTGCCGAGCTCGGAGCTTCCGCGTAGCAGGTCTTCCGCGGTCAGCGCGGTGAATGCCTCGACGACTTCCATCTGCTCCAAGGTGGGCAGCTTCGCGAGCTCGCGCATCGCTTGGTCGCTGAAGTTCACTTGATACATCGGTCCCAGCATCCAACGCCGCCCGTGCGGCCTCGGCAATCATTCAGTTCGGACGAGACCAGCGAGACACCAGTAAAACCGCCTGTTTTTCGACTAAATCCAACACTTTTTCAAAATCGTCGCTTTCTCCGTAATAGGGATCAGGCAAGGCGACGTCATCGAGGAACAAGCGGAGACGCATATGCTGTTCGACCGGACAACGTCGCCGAAGCTCGCGTAAGTTCAGCTCGTCCGCGGCGAGGATAAGGTCGAAAGTATGGAAGTCATCGGCATGGACTTGACGTGCGCGGAGTGGCGCAAGGTCGTATCCACGCACCTTCGCATGGCTTACCGATCGAGGATCCGGCGGATCGCCGATGTGGTAATTTTCCGTGCCGGCGGAATCGAACTCGATGGCGAGTCCGGCCTGCTTGGCCTTGACGCGGAGCACGGCCTCAGCCGTCGGCGAGCGACAGATATTGCCCATGCAAACGAGCAACACGCGACGCGGCTGACCGGCCTTGGCCACGGCTTAGACCTTGCCGCCGAAGCTCTGGTGATCGTCTAGGTCGAGGACGTCGAACCAGGTGATGATATCATCACGCTTAGCACCGGCCGGAGTCGAAGACTGGTAATCGCTCAGCTTGGCCCGGCTGCCAGGGGAGCTGGGGGCGCGCTGTTCGTGGTAGGCACTGAACGCGGCGATTTCCTGGCCCGAACGCGGCTTCTTGGCATTGGCCATCAGCCAAACGAGGAGCTCTCCATCGCCTAAGCCATTGTCAATCTGATCCTTAAGGGCATTCGCCTCAACACCAAGGAAGTCCAGGACGTTGGCATCCAGGGGGCAACCGTAGTTATATTCGCCATTTTTACCGGCCTTGGTGGCGCGGGCTTTGTCGATCATCCGGGGGAGGATGACAAATCCGCCAAGACGGACGCGGGGGCTGCGGGGCGGGTGCTGGGTAAGATCGTAGAGGTCGTGGGCCATAAGGACGCCCAACCTACCTCCCCTGCCCGCCACGGCAAGAAAACAGGACGGCTTGAGGGTTTGCCAAAATGTCACACCTCCCCTTATCTCACCCCATGTTCCCCATGGCTGCCGAACTCGCCGCCCACCCCCTCACCCGGGATTGCCTGCTGGGTTGTGCCTCGGTCTTTTTGACGGCCGCCGTCATGGATGGGTTGGCGGCCAAGGATGCTTCCGGGAAATTGCAGTCAGCTGGTCTCTGGTTGCTCCGGGGCGGGTGGGTCCTGCTGACGACCATGCTGGCCTATGAAGGACTGCGGTCGCATTCGCTCCCCATCAACGGTTCGGCCGAAGTGCTGCTCTCCATCGCCTGGGGCGTCGCAGGCCTTTCGCTCTTTCTCGACGTCACCTTCAACCATCGCCTGCCGACTTGGGCGATTGCGGGCACCACGGCCTTATGTCTCGTGGCGTCCGGCTTCCTCGGCGGCGTTGAACACCCGCTCTCCACGGCCGGTAAGCCGCTTATCGTGATGCACGTCGGCGCCGCGATCCTGGCTTACTGCGTGCTCGGTGCCCAAGCGCTCAACTCCGCCGCCTATCTCTTGCAGGATCGCGCGTTGGCGCGTCACCAGTTCGGCGGCATCTATGCGCTGCTGCCCGCGCTCGTTCCGCTGGATCGCATCGGCGCACAGTTGATGGGTGCGGCCGTCTGGCTACTCGGGCTTTCTTTGGTGATCGGCGCGACCGATTGGGCGCAGCGTGATCTCGCCGCCGTCGCCGCGCCGAAGCTCATCGCGGCGCTCGTCACTTGGCTCGCTTGCGGTTGGATCGTCGTGCAGCGCCGCCGCCAGCGTCTTCCGGGCGCTTCCTTCGCCCGTGCCTCGCTCCTCGCCGCGATCCCTGCCGTGGTCGCGCTTTACCTTTCGCTACCCTCGTCCCGATGAGCGAACGACCGCGTAATCTGGTGGCGCTTAGCGCCACGCATCGCACCGCCGGCCTTGATGAGCGCGCCGCGTTCACGGTTCCTGCCGGTGGCGCTGAAGTCTTCTATGCAGCCGCTCGCGAGGCTGGCCTCGCCGAAGCGGTGTTGCTCGCGACCTGCAATCGTCTCGAAGCTTATGCGGTCGGCGACGAAGCCGCTGCCCTGCACCTCCGCAGCGCCTTGCTCAAGGCCACGGGCGCGCCGGCGCCCGCGCTCGATCAGCATCTCCGTCCGGTGCCAGGGCTGCAGGCCGTCGAACATCTTTTCTCCGTCGTCTCTGGTCTCGAATCGCAGATGGTCGGTGAGGTCGAGATCGCCGGTCAGGTGAAGGACGCTTACGCCGACGCGCTTGCCCGCGGCATGACGGGTCCGGTGCTCAACCGTGTCTTTCAGCGCGCCTTCCAGGCCGGAGCTTGGGCTCGTACCAACACCGGCATCTCCCAGGGTCAGGTGAGCCTGGGGAACGTTGCGGTCGAGCTCGCGATGCGCGTGTTCGGTTCGCTTGCTGATGCCCGCGTGCTCGTTCTCGGCACCGGCGACGTCGGCCGCCAAGTGGTCCAGGCGCTCGTCTCCCGCGGCGCTTCCCAAGTTTCCGTCGCTTCGCGTACCTTCGAGAATGCCCGCGCGCTGGCCGAAGAATTCTCCGGTTCTTCGCTTACGCTTGCGGACGCTTTACGACAGGCCCATGCGCACGACGTCATCGTCGGGTGCGCCACCGTGGAGCGCGCCCTGCTCGACGCCGTCGCGCTGCGCGAGATTGCCGGGCGCCGCACGGGTCGCCCGCTCCTGCTGGTTGACCTCGGCGTGCCGCGCAATTTCGCTTCTGGCGTCCACGGCCTCGACGGTACCTATCTTTGCGACTTGGATGACCTGGCCCGCGTCTCCAACGCGAACCTCAAGGCTCGTTTAGCCGAAGTCGATCGCGCCCGCGTCGCCTTGGCCGAGAAGGCCGCCCGTGCCTGGGGCGCGGCCAACCATCAGACCTCTCCGGAAGCCTAAGCTATGAAACCCACGGTCCTCATCGTCGACGACGAGAAGAATATCCGCGACGGCCTCCGCGCTGCGCTGGAAGATCGCTATGAGACCTTTGTGGCGAAGGACGCCGCGGAAGCGGCGCGCCTCATGCAGGATGTCCCCCCGGACGCGGTGTTGACCGATCTTCGTATGGCGGGAGAAGACGGCATGGCGGTCATCGAGCGTGCGCTCAAGCTGCCTAACCAGCCGGTCTGCATCATGATGACGGCGTATGGTGACGTGGACACCGCCGTGAAGGCAATGAGCCTCGGCGCCTATTGGTTCTTCCAGAAGCCCGTCGATCTCCGCCAGGTGGAGCTCGTCCTCGATCGCGGGCTCAAGGCACGTATGGCCGAGAAGGAGGTCGTCACGCTCAAGACGCGCCTTGACCGTAAATTCTCGCTCGGTGAGATCGTCGGCTCCTCCGCCGCCTTGCAACGTTCGATCGAGCAGGTTCGTTCGGTCGCGTCATCGAATGCGACCATCTTGCTGCTAGGCGAGACCGGTACGGGCAAGGAGCTCTTCGCCCAGATGATTCATCAGGCGAGCCAACGCTCCAAAGGACCTTTCATGGCGGTGCATTGCGCCGCCATCCCCGCTAACCTATTGGAGTCGGAATTATTCGGCCACGAGAAGGGCGCGTTCACGGGCGCTAACGAACGGCGCGTGGGCCGCTTCGAATCGGCCGACGGCGGCACCCTCTTCCTGGACGAGATCGGCGAGATCGACGCTACCACCCAGGTGAAGCTGCTACGCTTTCTCGAGACGCGTTCCGTCGAGCGGCTGGGTTCGCATCGTCCAATCGCCCTGGACTTGCGCCTCGTTTGCGCGACCAACCGCGACCTCCAGCAGATGGTCAAGGAGGGCAAGTTCCGCGAAGACCTGTTCTACCGCCTTTCCGTCGTCCCCTTACGCCTGCCACCCTTGCGCGAGCGGCAGGATGACATCCCGCTCCTTCTTTCGCATTACCTCGAGCGCTTCGCGAAGGAGAACGCGGTCGCGGCAGCGAAACTCTCGCCCGAAGCGTTGGCGGTGCTCGTCCGTTACCCATGGCCGGGTAATATCCGTGAACTCCGTAACGCGTGCGAGAACCTCGCCGTGCTCCGTTCCGGTAAGACGGTCGCTGC
>CAINSX010000072.1 GCA_903853185.1 uncultured Opitutia bacterium | reverse complement strand
GCTCGGCGCCCGCTATAATCCGGCTGCGCCAGGCGGACTGAACGAAGACTCCCTCTGGCACGGCTTCGAGCGCATCGGCTCCCAACTCTCGCTTTCGCCTTCGCACGTGGATCGCTATTACCGCGCCGCCGACACCGTGCTCGAACGCGCCTTCCCCGCCAAGGCCGGCGAGACCCGCAAGGTCCGCATGACAGCGGCGGAGATGCATTACGGCGACATGAAGACCGCCCAGACCGCGCTCGACCAATTCGGGATCAAGCGCCCGCTGCGACAGCTCCTCTTCCCGGGCCGGATCGAGACCGCGCTTTCGCCCCAATGGTTCGGCAAGGTCGGGCCCGAACAGAGCGGGCTCTACCGCTTGCGCCTCAAGGCCAGCGGCATCCGTCCGCTCGGCGGCCAGCCGGCCCACCTGAGCATCGGAAAATCCACCGGCGAAGAAACCGTGGCCAGCCTCGTCGAGTTCGACATCAACGCAGCCGAGGATAGCCCTAAGATCTACGAGTTTGACGTCTACCTCGATATGCCAGCCACGCTGCATTTCAGCGTCGTCGCCACCGATGGCGTCGACCGCCGCAGCGGCGCCGCCTTCCGCAACGTACTCGGGAGCAAGACCTACCTCTTCACGCACAGCAGCGAACGCCAGCTGCTGAATACGAATGCTCCGCAGATGTTCGACGATAAGGGCAACGGCATCTTCTCCACGGTGCTCGTCGACTGGATAGAATGGGAAGGCCCGCTGCTGACGCCGACCGAGAAGGCCCGCCGCGAAGGACTACTCCCAGCCGACAACGCGTCACCCGAGGTGATCGCCGAACACCTCCGCAGTTTCGCCGAACACGCCTGGCGTCGACCGGTCCGCGTCGATGAACTATCCGAATTCCTCAAAGCTTACGCCTCTGAGCGCGCCGCCGGTGAAAAGACCGCCGAGGCCTACCGCGTCGCCCTTCAAGGCGTGCTGACCTCACGCAATTTCATCTACCTCGTCGAAGGCGAACCTACGAAGCGGGATAAGCTCACGGACTGGGAGTTGGCCTCGCGCCTATCCTACCTTCTCTGGAGCTCGATGCCCGATGCCCCCCTCTTCGAAGCCGCCAAGGTTGGCGCACTCAAGGGCGACAATCTGAGTAAGCAGGTCGACCGCCTCCTAAAGGACCCGCGGAGCGAACGCTTCGTCGACGACTTCTCCCGTCAGTGGCTCCAGTTGCACCGCGTGGGCATGTTCCCGCCCGACAAGAAACTCTACCCGAACTACGACTCCTGGCTCGAGACGAGCATGCGCGGCGAAGCCGTCGAATACTTCCGCGAGATGTTCGGCAAGAACTTGTCGGTGGACGGCTTCATCCACTCGGACTGGACCATGGCCAACAGTCGTCTCTGCGACTTCTACGGCCTACCTGAGCCGAAGACCGAAGGCTTCCAGCGCGTCGCGCTCAAGCCCGAGGACCATCGTGGCGGCCTACTCACCATGGGCGCCGTGCTGGGACTGACGTCGGACGGCACCCGCCACCGCCCGATCCACCGTGGCGTCTGGCTGAGCGAAGCGATCTTCGGCAAGACACCCCCTCCCCCACCCGCCAACGTGCCGGCGATCGAACCTCCGACGGCACAAAGCCCGAAGGCCTCCTTGCGGGACAAGCTGACGGCGCACTCCACGAACCCGAACTGCGCCGCCTGCCACTCGAAGATCGATCCTCTTGGCTTTGCCTGGGATAACTATGATGCTATCGGCCAGTGGCGCACGCTCGAGAAGGTTCCGGCGGGCGTCGGCTCCGACCCAGAGATCAAGCCCGCCGGCGCCATGCCCGATGGCCGCGCCTTCAAGGATTCCGTCGCCTTCAAGCAACTCTTGATCGCTGACCGCGACGCCGTCGCCCGCGCCTTCGTCGAACACCTCAGCACCTACGCCCTGCGCCG
>CAINSX010000071.1 GCA_903853185.1 uncultured Opitutia bacterium | reverse complement strand
GCTTCATGGCGGTTCACCTATTTCGGGCAAGGGAAGGGAGGATGTCGAGACTCGGTCGGTGACGGGTGGTAGCGGTAAGCGGTTAGCGGTAGGCGGTTAGGATAAGCTCAAGGAAACCGGAGACCGGATGATTGGCTGGGGTGTCTTATGTCCGCCGCATCCTGTCCGGTTTCCGGTCTCCCTTTGCTGCTCCATTGGATTACCTCGGGTAGGGCCGAGCATCCCTGCTCGGCCGCGGCCAACCAAGGATGGTTGGCCCTTCCCACACAAAAAGGGGCCTGGCGGCCCCTTTGATCGTTCGCGCGCTTACGCGCTCACTTCACATCCTTAAGGAACTGCTGATACTGGGCTTCGGTCTGCTCTGCGGTGAGCTTGCCGGAGTGGATCAGGATGCGGAAGCGGAAGGTCTCGGACTGACCGGCCTTGAGCGTGAAGTTGAGCGCGGTCTTGGAAGGGTTGCCCTTGGGGAATTCCTTGGCGCCGAACGGATTGGCGGCGAAGAGGCCGTAGCCGCGGTTATGCCAGTAGGTGGGGTAGGTGACGTTCTTCGGGTGGTCGAAGATACCGATGCTGACGTCTTCGCCCTTCACGTTGCCGGAGAGGGTCATCCACTTGGCGCGCGTGCTCCAGCCGTCCTTCTCGCCGACGGCGCCTTCGCTGCTGAGGTAGACGCCGTTGACGCCTGTGTTGTCGAGCTTGGCCACCTTAGTGGGCTTGCCAGAAGCGTCGGTGAAGATCTCGGCCTTGGTGGAAGGCTCTTCGAGCGAGCGGGTCAGGCGGATGGCGATGGCGCCTTCCTTGGAGTCCTTGAAGACGGCGTCTTTTTCCTGGGCGGTGAGGGTGATGATGCGGTCGATGATGCGCAGGTCCTTGGAGGCGCGGAAGACGAGGGTCTCGTCCTGCTGCAGCACCTTGGAGCCGTCGTTCATGATCCAGTCCGAAGAAACCTGGAGGGAGGCGGAGCCGGTGCCCGAGGCGACCGACTTGATGCTCTTATGACGGACGGCGCCGTAGGGGATCTTGCTGTCGCGATCGAAACCTTCGGGCGGCGAGTTCCAGAAGTCGCAGCCGTTGACGTTGCCGTAGTTGAACCACGAGGAGATGTGGTGCGGGTGGTCGGTGCGTTCGCCGGCGACCTTCTCGAGCGGGAAGCCGCGGGTGAAAATATTGCCCTGCGAGGTGCGCAGCGGGGAGAGCAGGGGCTTCTTCTGGTTGGACCAATAGACGTAGGAGGTGAACGGCTGGCCGTCGACGAGGACGTCGACCTGCTGCTTGTCCTTCTGTTCGACGAGCTTCACTTCTTCAGCGAGGGCGGCTTGGCCGAACGCGGCGAGGAGAGCGAGGAGAGCGAGGGGGTGCTTCATGGGTGACTCTAGGACATACCCCAGCCCCAAAGGTTGCCAATCTGAAAGGGGCCAACTTAACCAAGGAACGGCGTTTGGGTATCAGGATTTCGGCTTCCTTAAGTCCGCCTCCGCCCTAATCGTACCGCACCCCGCCATGCGATTCCTCGCGCTCTTCCTCGTTTCCACCTGCGCCGCCGCTCCGGCCCTGCCTCCCGGCCCGGTCGAACACGTCGCCCCTGGCGCTTATAAGACCGGCCAGACGCCGGCCGACGCGATGAAGACCATGTCTCTCCCCGCGGGCTTCCAGGTCTCGCTCGTCGCGGCCGAGCCCAAGGTCGTCCAGCCGATCGCGATGTGCTTCGACGAACGCGGCCGCCTCTGGGTCGTGGAAGGCATGTCCTACCCGAAGAAACGTCCCGACGGTGCTGGCACCGATCGGATCCTGATCCTGGAAGACGTGAAGAAGGACGGCAGTTACTCCAAGGTGACGGTCTTCAAGGACGGACTCAATCTCGTCTCCGGCATCGAAGTCGGCCACGGCGGCGTCTGGGTCGGCGCGGCTCCGGAATTCCTCTTCATCCCGAAGGACGTCGACGACAAGGCGGGCAAGCCAGTCGTGCTGCTCGACGGCTGGGGCTTCCACGACACGCACGAGACGCTCAACAGCTTTGTCTGGGGTCCGGATGGCTGGCTCTACGGTAACCACGGCGTGTTCACGCACTCGGTCGTCGGCAAGCCGGGTACGCCCGACGAGAAGCGCGTGAAGATCAACGCCGGAGTCTGGCGCTTCCACCCGACCCGCCACGTCTTCGAGGTCTTCGCCGAAGGCACGAGCAATCCCTGGGGCCTCGATTTCGATGCGTGGGGCGAGTTCTTCAATACGGCCTGCGTGATCCCGCACCTCTATCATATCCTTCCTTCCGCCCGCTACCAGCGTCAGGCCGGCCAGCACTTCAATCCCTTCACCTACGACGACATCAAGACGATCGCCGACCACGCGCACTACGCCGGCTCTCGCATCCATCAGCCGGTCGTCTCGAAGATCCCCGAAAGCACCGACAGCGTCGGCGGCGGCCATGCGCACTCGGGCTTGGCGATCTACAATGGTGATAACTTCCCCGCCGCGTATCAGGGTATGCTCATCTTCGGTAACCTTCACGGCCATCGCCTCGTCTCCGATCAGGTCGAGCCGGAAGGTAGCGGTTACGTCGGCCATCACGGCAATGATTTCCTGCGGAGCAACGACGCGACCTTCATCCCGGTCTCCCAGCGTGTCGGCCCGGACGGCGCTCTCTACCTAAGCGACTGGTCGGACAAGCAGGTCTGCCATAACAACAACATGGACATCTGGGATCGCACCAATGGCCGCCTCTATCGCGTCAGTTACGGCAACCCCGCTAACCGTTCGGCCGACTTGGCTCGTATCCGCGACGACGAACTCGTCGAGATCGCGCTCACCGACGCCAATGAATATTACGTGCGCCAGGCCCGCAAGGTGCTCTCCGAGCGCAACCTGTCCGGAAAGTCGCCGATGGCTGCGTCGGCCCGCGAGAAATTGCGCGTTGCTCTCGCCACGGATGCCAATCCGGTCCGCCGCCTGCGCGCTCTCTGGACATTGCAGTCAACGAGTCTTCTCGATGACGCGCTCCTCGCTGGCGCGCTCAAGGATGCCGACCCTTCCGTGCGCGGTTGGTCGGTCCGTCTGATTTCCCAGCAATGGACTGCCGGTGTCCCGGCCCTCGCCGGTCTCGCGAAGACGGAAGCCTCGCCGCAGGTCCGCCGCGAACTCGCCTCCGCCTTGGGCTACCTTCCGCTCGCCCAGCGCGCCGCGATCGCCGAACCGCTGCTCGCCCGCGAGGAAGACGCCAAGGATCATAACATCCCGTTGCTCCTCTGGTATGGTATCGAACCCTTGGTCGGCGCCGACGCCGCCCGTGGCCTCGCCCTGGCCGCCGTCTGCCGTCATCCGCAGACGACCGACTTCATCTATCGTCGTCTGGCCAGCGATGCCGGCGCCCGTGCCCAGGTGCTGACGCTCGCCCTGCGCGAGACCGACGCCGCTCGTCGTTCTTCGCTCGTCGGCCGCGTGGTCGAAGGGGTTCGTCAGGCCGGTTCTTTCGCTGCGCCCGAAGGCTGGGCCGCGTTGGTCGCCGGCCTCCGCCAAGGCGCTTCGCCCGATCTGCTGGCGAACCTCAACGAACTCGACGCCCTCACCGGCGACGAGGCCAGCCGTGCCTTTTATCGCGGCCATCTTGCCGACGAAAAAGCCCCGCTCCCAGCCCGTCAGCGCGCCCTCGCCGTGCTCGTCGCCTCGCGCGATCGTGCCGCCGCCCCGGTAATCCACCAGATCTTCGGTGAAAAATCCCCGCCGTCGTTCCGTCGCGCGCTCATCCAGGCCCTCGCGACCGTCGGTGACGCCGCCTCGCCGGCCTTGCTGATTGGACGCTTCGCCGCCTTCACGCCCGAGCAGCTGGGCGACGCCGTCGCTGCGCTCGCGGGCAATGCCGCCGGCGGCAAGGCTCTCCTCGCTGCCGTGGCCGCTGGTAAGGCCGACAAGGCCCTGCTGTCGCCGCTCGTGGTGCGTCAGCTCAAGTCGCTCGGCGACCAGGAACTCGACACGCAGCTCACCGCCATCGTCGGCGTGGTCAATGCGACCAAGGCCGACTTCGCCAAGAACAAGGCCAAGTATGAGGCCATGCTTAATCCGGTGGCCGTGCGCAAGGGCGACATCGCGGCCGGCCGCCAGCTGTTCACCTCGACCTGCGGTATCTGCCATACGTTCGGCTACATCGGAAACCAGGTCGGCCCTGGTCTGGCCGGCTCCAATATCGGCAAACTCGACTACTTCCTCGAGAACGTCCTCAATCCCAACGGCGTCATCGGCAAGGACTACCAGCTTAACGTCTTTAAACTCAAGAGTGGTGCGACGATGAGCGGCATCGTCCAGTTCGAGGACCCGCAGTCGTTCCGCCTCGCGTTGCCGGGCGGCGTGAAGTTCACGATCGCCAAGGGCGAGGTCGAGAAGCGCGATACCCTCGCGGTGTCGCTCATGCCTGAAGGCCTGCTCGACGCGCTGACCAAGGAGCAGGTGGTCAATCTCGTGGCGTACCTGCAGTTTCCTGACGGTTTCCCCCTCGCCGCGCCGGGCGTCTGGCGTCTCGAAGGTGCCATCGAAGGCGAAAGCCTGAAGGTGCTGGCTGTCACCGGCGGCAAGGCCGCCAGCCAGAAGATGGGTGGATTCAAGGCCAGCCGGTGGAGCGGCAACGACCACCTCTGGTGGACTGGCGGCAAGGTCGGCGACACGCTGACGCTCGCGCTACCCGTCGCCGCGAAGGGCACCTATGAAGTGAAGTTCGTCGGCACCAAGGCCCATGACTACGGCACGTTCGAGTTGCGTCTCGACGGTAAGCTGCTCGGTGAAGAGGGTTATGATTTCTACAATCCGGCCGAAGTCGTCACCACCGGCGAACTCAACGGCGGCCGCCATGAACTCGACGTCGGCGAACATCGCCTCGAGATCAAGATCCTCGCCCCGAATCCCGCCGCCACGCCGAGGAATATGTTTGGGTTGGATTATCTGAAGCTCGAACGAAAGTGAAATAGGGCCAGGGCTAGGGCCAGGGCTAGGGCTAGGCTGGGGGTGTCGATTCAGGGAGAAGACACCTTCGCATGAGGGTTGCGATGGTGCTCCGCGGATATTGCGCTGAGTCATGGAAGCCCGTGGACTCGATCAATTCATCGCCTGGCAGAAATCGGTGGCTCTGGCTGGTGACATCATCCGCTTCAGCCAATGCTCCGGGCTGTCCAGGCACGCGTGGTTCTGTGACCAGATTCGACGAGCTGCGTTGTCCGTCCCGAGTAATATCGCGGAAGGTTATGAAAGGAGAGGGGAGAAGGATACTCCTCGGTTCTACCTGATCGCCATGGGGTCGTGCGCCGAGGCGAAGACGCAGTTACGTGTGGCGGTCCATGCCCAGCTTATAGCCGCAAGTGAGGCAGCTCCGCTCTGCAACTCTTGCGATGAAGTTATGCGATTGCTGAGCGGTGTCATCAGGGCACGAAAGATCGCCTCTGGCAACCAGCCCTAGCCCCGGCCCTGGCTCTGGCCCTCCGCGCGCGTCAGCGCGCGGTCAGAATCCCGCGCCCTTGACCTTCGTCTTCACGCGCAGGAGGCGGTCTTTGGACGTGATGTAGAGGGTATGGCCGTCGTCGCCCCAGGCGAGATTCGCCGTGGGCTGGCCGCAGAGGATGGAGCCGAGGTGCTTGCCTTCGGGGGTGATGATCAGGATGCCGCCGGGGCCGCTCGTCCAGATGTTGCCGTTCACGTCGAGCTTCATGCCGTCGCAACCGCCTTGGCGTTCCTTGCTCTTCAGCTTGGCGGCGACGAACACGTCGCGCAGGCCGGAGCCGTCGAGGCCGCAGAGCGCGATGCGGGTATTCTTATTGTCCGAGATCGCGAGGTAGAGGGACTTCTGGTCGAGGCTCAGCGCGATCCCGTTAGGCCACTGGACTTCCTTGGTCACGAGGGAGACCTTACCGTCGGTCGAGAGCTTGTAGACGCCATGATAAGGTGTCTCGGTCTTCTCGCCCTTCGGCACGCCGTAGGGCGGGTCGGTGAAGAAGACGCTGCCGTCTTTGGCGACGCAGAGGTCGTTCGGGCTATTGAAGCGGGCGCCGTCTTGGTTCTTCGCCGCGAGCACCTGGAACTTGCCGTCACCGCCGAGGCGCGCGATACGACGGGTGCCGTGCTGGCACAGTAGCATATTGCCTTGGTTGTCGACGCTCAGTCCGTTGGAGCCTTGGTTGGCCGAAGCCTCGTCCGTGCCGCTGGGCTTGAGGAAGATGGAGGCCATCGCATCGCCTTCAATCCACTGATAGGCGGTGTTGTTCGGCACGTCGGAGAAGACGATGCGTCCTTTATACCAAACCGGGCCTTCGGCCCAGGTGAAGCCGGTCGCGAGCGTCTCGATCTTGGCGCTGCTGTCTAGGAGTGCATCGAGGGCGGGATCGAGCTTCTCGATGGATTGCTTGGGGCCTTCGGCGGCCAAGGTCGTCAGGACGGAGAGGAAGAAGGCGGGGAGGAACTTCATGGGGAGATGGGTAGGGTGGGGGCCGAGCGGAGGCAAATGTTTGTTAAATAGGTGGAAGCGGTTGGCGGTTAGCGGATAGCGGTTGGGAAAGGATAAGTTGATCCGTTGACCCGTTGGCCGGTTGGCCAGGGAGACATTGGCTCAAAGGGAAACCGGAGACCGGATGATTGGCGGGGGCGTATTTTCAGGTCTCGGGTCTCGGCCATCAGGAGCCGGGTACGGGTAATCAGGTTCAGGTTCGGGTGCGGGACTTATCCACTCAGCCCTCCATTCAGTCCTCAACGCAGTCCTCTCTTCAGCCCTCCATGATCGATTCGGTCCTCTGCCATCGATCCAGCCCTCCCTAGTCTTGCTCCTCTCGCCAAAACCCTCCTTCCTCATCCTTCGTGAAAGCCCTGCTCCTCACCGAATACAAGAAGATGTCCTACGTCGACGTGGCCGATCCGGTCTGCGGACCGGACGACGTACTGATCCAGGTCCGCGCGTGCGGGATCTGCGGTTCCGACATCCATGGCTACGACGGCTCCACGGGCCGTCGCATCCCGCCCCTGGTCATGGGCCATGAGGCTGCGGGCGTCATCACCGGCGTCGGCGCCCAGGTGAAGGGCTTCGCCCAAGGCGACCGCGTGACCTTCGACTCCACGGTCTTCTGCGGCGACTGCGTCCACTGTAAGCGCGGCGACGTCAACCTCTGCGACAACCGCCAGGTTCTCGGTGTGTCCTGCGGCGACTACCGCCGCCATGGCGCGTTCGCCGAGTTCGTCACCGTCCCCGCCCGCATTCTTCATAAACTTCCCGCCGAACTCGGTTTCGCCGAAGCCGCGATGATTGAGGCCGTCTCCGTCGGCGTGCACGCCGTCCGTCTCACGCCCGTCGCCCCGGGCGACACCGCCATCGTCGTGGGCACCGGCATGATCGGCCTCCTGACGCTTCAGGCCGCTAAGATTGCGGGTTTTGCGCAGGTCATCGCCGTCGACACCGAGGACTCGCGCCTCGCCGTCGCCAAGGAGCTCGGCGCCACCCACAGCTTTAATCCCAAGACCGGCGGCGACCTCACGGAGTACGTGAAGTCGCTCACGAAGGGGCAGGGCGCCGACGCCGCGTTCGAGTGCGTCGGCCTCAACGCCACGGTCCTCTCCGCAATCCACGCCGTGCGCAAAGGCGGCACGGTCACGCTCGTGGGTAATCTCACGCCGAAGACCGAGCTCCCGCTCCAGGTCGTCGTCACCCGTCAGCTTCGCCTGCAGGGTTCCTGCGCCTCCGCCGGTGAGATCCCTCGCTGCATCGAGCTGCTCGCGACTAAGCAGATCAAGGTCGATAAAATCATCTCCGCGGTCGCTCCGCTCGAGCAGGGCGCCGACTGGTTCGCGAAGCTCTACGCCGGCGCTCCCGGCGTGATGAAGGTCATCCTCGCCCCTCAGGTCTGACCAATAGAATCAATGGCTTTCTTCGATCTCACCGGCAAGGTCGCCTTCATCACCGGCACCAGCCGCGGCCTCGGCCAATACTTCGCCCGCGCCCTCGCGCAGGCCGGCGCCGATATCGCGATGTCGAGCCGCGACGCGTCCAAGCTCGCCCCGTTTCGCAAGGAAATCGAAGCTCTCGGTCGCCGCACCTGCGGCGTCGATCTCGATGTCCGCGATCATGATAGCATCAAGGCCGCCGTCGCTTCCGTGGAGAAGCAGATGGGCCGCATCGACATTCTCGTGAACAACGCCGGTTGCAACGCGCGCAAGCCCGCCCTCGAGGTCACGTGGGAAGATTGGAATATGGTCCTCGACACCAATCTCCGCGGGACCTTCTTCACCTCGCAGGCCGTCGCGCCGGGGATGATTTCCCGCGGCTATGGACGCATCGTCAACATCGGCTCCGTCACCTGCGTCGCGGGTTACGCCGGCCTTGCGCCCTATGGCGCCAGCCGCGGGGGCGTGAAGCAGCTTACCATGAGCCTCGCCGACGACTGGGGTCGCCACGGCGTCACCGTCAATTGCCTCGCGCCGGGTTGGTTCAAGACCGCCCAGAACGCCGTCCTCTACGAGAATCGCGAGTGGGTCGACTACCTCTGCGACCGCATCCCGCTCAAGCGACCCGGCGCGCCGGATGACCTCGCGGGCCCGGTGGTTTTCCTGTCTTCCGAAGAGAGCCGCTACGTGACCGGCCAGACCTTGTTGGTTGACGGGGGCATCAGCACGGGTGCTACTCGTGCCACGGTCGCCCCGCCGAAACCCTGATCTTCTCGCGCCATGCTTTACGCCCTGCTCGCCATCGCCGTCCTGGTCCTGTTGGTGACCTGGCTGAAGCTTAACCCGTTCATCGCGCTGCTGATCAGCTCGCTGACGCTGGGTGCGATGGTCGTGGCCACGTCCGGCACGCTTACCATGACGGAGGTCCTCAAGGCCTTCCAGACGGGCTTCGGGAACACCTTGGCCAGCACGGGTTCGATCATCGTGCTCGGCGTCGTCTTCGGTAAGTTGCTCGCCGAATCTGGTGGGGCAGGGGTGCTTGCCAAGCAGTTCATCCGCACGCTCGGGCCGGATCGCATCGGCCTTTGCATCATCCTGCTCGCACTCTGCGTGGGCATGACGACGTGGTTCGCTGTCGGCCTGCTGCTCATCCTTCCGATCGTCATCACGCTCGCCAAGGAGACCGGCCAGCCGTTCCTGCGCCTCGTGCTGCCGTTGTTGTCGTTCCTCTCCGTGATGCACGGTCTGATGCCTCCGCATCCTGGTCCCGTCATCGCGATCGACGCGCTGCACGCGGACATGGGCAAGGTCATCCTGTGGGCGCTCGTGCTCGGTATTCCGGTTGCCGCTATCGCGGGTCCGTTCTTCGCCAAGCTCGCCGTCAAGCGCGTGGATGTCGCTACGCCCGAGTTCACGCCGTCGGTCTCCGCGGGCCAGACCTTGCCGACGTTCGGACTCACGATTTTTACCGTCCTGCTCCCGGTCATCCTGCTCCTCACGGGCACCTTGGTCGAGCTG
>CAINSX010000070.1 GCA_903853185.1 uncultured Opitutia bacterium | reverse complement strand
AGTAGAGGCGACGAAGCAGCGCATTGAGGTGCTGACGATCGAGACAGTCGGCCACCTCCGAGCGACCAAAGGCGACACTGCCTTCCTCGTCGAATTGGTGGGACGGATGTCCGCCCGCCGCACCTAATCAGTCGTCGAGACGACGGCCGCCCGACGGCAGCTGATCAGGCAGGAACGCGTAGTAGGAGCCGACCCAAAGGCGCCATGCGAACGCATGGATCAGCGGCGGCACCAGGAAGATGATGCCGATGGCAAGACGGATGGCCCCGTCCGAGCCGATCCAGTCCAGACGTTGCGCGAGCAGCACCAACGGTAGCACGCCGAAAGCCGTGAGCCCGTAGTTCCAGACGATCGCGCCGAGGAAGAACCCCTCCTTGCGGCGAAGCGTCATGCCGCAGCCGCCGCAGGTGGCCGGCGTATCCCAGAGACGGGCCAGCCAGCCCGTCCGGTCGGAGGCGCTACGAATCTTCGCCCCACAATCTGGGCAGCGGCCGCAGGCCGACTTCCAGAAGATATCCGCGCGAAACTTCATCCCTTCAGGCTATCCACGGCGACCATGTAAGCAAGCCAAGCAAAAGGCCGGCCACCTTGCGGTGGCCGGCCTTGTTAAGCCGATCTCAGCGGAACTTACTCGGCGGCCGTCTCACCCACCTGGAAGCGGGTGAAGCGAACGATCGAGACTTCCTCGCCGACCTTGGTCTTAGCGGCAGCGATGAGATCCTGGATCTTCTGATCAGGATCGCGGAAGTAAGCCTGTTCGAGGAGGCAGGATTCGGCGAAGAACTTGTCCACGCGTCCGGAGATGATCTTCTCCATGTTCGAGAGCTGGCCCTTCTTGCGGCCTTCGGCAGCGACGACCTGCTTCTCGCCCACGGCGATACGCTTTTCGAGTTCGGCGATGGCTTCGGCGTCGTTCGCAGCCTTCTGCTCGACGAGCTGACCCTTGTAATCCTCGACGATGCGCTTGGCTTCGTCGATGGCCTTGTCGGCTTCGGACTTGGTGAACTCGGTGGCGATTTCGCGCTCCTTGGCGACGACGTCAGGGGAGACGTCTTCGCGGCGAACGAAACGGGCGTTATTAGCGACGACCTGCATCGCGAGCTGGCGGGCCAGTTCGGCGACTTCCGGATTAGCGGCGGCGGCTTGGGTCTTAAGGCCCAGTTCGAGGAGGACGGCGATCTTGGCTCCCGTGTGGACGTACGCGGAGACACGACCCACGCCAGTGGCTTCGAACTTCAGGACGCGGGAGACCTTGAGGTTCTCGCCGATCTTGAGCACCTGATCATTCAGGTAGTCGTTCACCTTACGGGACTTGTCGGCGTGGTAAGGCTGATCGAGTAAACCATCGACGCCGTTGACGGCGGCCTGGCCCACGAGTTCCTTAGCGAGAGCGATGAAGTTCTCGTTCTTGGCGACGAAGTCGGTTTCGCAGTTCAGTTCGAGGAGCGTCGAGCTGCGACCGTCGGCAGAGACCTGAACGGCGAGGATGCCCTCGCTGGCCTTGCGGTCTGCCTTCTTGTTGCGCGTGGCGACTCCCTTGATGCGAAGAATCTCGACGGCCTTTTCGTTGTCGCCGTTGGCTTCAACGAGGGCCTTCTTGCAATCCATCAGACCCGCGCCGGTACGGTGGCGCAGATCGTTGACCATCTGTGCGGTGATAGCGGACATGATCGGATTACTTGGACTTACGAGGGCTGGGGCGCTTCGCCGGAGCGGCGCCTTCGACGGCGTCGGAACCTTCGTTGGCCTTGAGCAGCTCTTCGGAAATCTGGACTTCGGGCTGGACGGACTCGCCGGTGTTCTGGCGGGCGACCGGGGTCACGGTCTTGCGGTCCTGGGTCACGGCCTTGCGGCGGGCGAGACCGTTCTGCACGGCCTGGGTGAGGACTTCGACCACGAGGCGGATGGACTTCGCGGCGTCATCGTTGCCCGGGACAGGGAACTTGAGGAGGGTCGGGTCGGAGTTCGAGTCGCAGAGGCCGATCACGGGGATACCGAGACGGACGGCTTCGTTGACGGCGATTTCTTCGAGCTTGGTGTCGATGACGATCATCGCGGCCGGGAGTTCGCGGTACTCAAGGAGGCCTTCGAAGTTACGGTTCATACGCGACATCTCGCGCTTCACGGCGGCGGCTTCCTTCTTGTGCATCTTGGCGAGGGAACCGTCTTGCTCCATGCGGAGGTAGGTGCGGTACTTGTCGAGGGAGCGCTTGATGGTCGCGAAGTTAGTGAGCGTACCGCCGAGCCAGCGGTTCACGGCGAAGGGCATGCCGGTCGACTTGGCGGCCTGGCGCACGACTTCCTGAGCCTGCGGCTTGGTGGCGACGAAGAGCACTTCCTTGCCCTTGGCGGCGGTGTCCTCGATGAAGGCGGCGGCGGCGACGAGGCACGCGTGCGTCTTCTCAAGGTCGATGATCGAAACACCATTGCGGTGATCGAAGATGTACGGACGGCTGCGGGGATTCCAGCGACGGGTCTGGTGTCCGAAGTGGACGCCGGCATCGAGGAGGTCTTTGACTGTGATGTTCATGTTTTTTGGGCTCCGTATCCCGTTTCCTGCAGAAGGAGGGGACATTGGATCAGGGAGGACTGACTGGTTTTTTGGTTTTATGTCCGAGGCGATCTGCGGTCGCTTCAAACGGTGGAAAGTGGGTTCAAACACCCCTGCCCGCCCGGTGCAAGCGGGAAAATCAGCCCAAAGGGGCTCCTTTGGAACTGACAGACCCTCCCACCCTCCGCACGGTCGGCTCAACGCGATGTCTTGGGCCTACCGGATACTCTTCCCGCTGCTGCTAATCCCGGCCCTCCCGTACTATTTCTGGCGGATGCTCCGCCGAGGGGGGTATGGCACAGGTTTTAGCCAAAGACTGGGCTTTTTCCCGAAACTAGGCCCTAAGACCCCAGGAAAGCGTCGTTATTGGATCCAAGCGGTCTCGGTGGGCGAAATCGAGGCCATCGGCCCCCTCCTCCGCCAGCTTAAGGCCACCGGTACGGCCGAGATCATCCTGACGACCACCACCAGCACGGGCTACCGGCTGGCCAAGGATCGCTACGCCGACGTCGCCGACCGCATCGGCATCTTCCCGACCGACCTCTGGCCCTGCAGCGCCCTTGCCTGGAGCCGTATCCGTCCGGACGCCGTCATCCTCGTCGAAGGCGAACTCTGGCCCGAGCATCTCGCCCAGGCCCGCGCCCACGGCGTCCCAGCCTATTTAATTAACGGACGCATCTCGGACAAGTCTTTCGCCCGCCACCAGCGCTTCCCTCAGCTCTCCGCCTATGTGCTCGGACATTTCCGGAAGATCGCCGCCGGCAGCGAGGAGGACGTCCGCCGCTTCCGTGAACTCGGATTCACCGCGACGCTCACGGGCAACATCAAGTTCGACGTCGCCAGCGATGCGCCGATGTCCGCCGCCGAAGGTTCGCAACTGCGCGCCGAGCTCGGCTTCGGCACCGACCTACATACGGTCGTGCTGCTCGGCTCCTCCACTTGGAAAGGCGAAGAGACGTTGCTGATCCGTTCCGTGCGCGAACTCCGCGCCACCGGTAAAGACGTCCGCCTCTTGCTCGTCCCGCGGCATTCCGAACGGCGTGCCGAAGTCGCCGCCGAAGCCAGCGCCAGCGGCCTCGCCTGGCACCAACGCTCCACCGGCGGAACCGTCGCGCCGGCCGACACGATCATCCACCTCGCCGATACTACCGGCGAACTCCGTCGCCTCACCCGCGCGGCGGACCTCGCCTTCTGCGGCAAGAGCCTCGCCCCGCATGAAGGCGGTCAGACACCCGTCGAATGCGCCGCCGCGGGCGTCGCCATTGTCTACGGACCACGCATGTCCAACTTCCGTGATATCTGCCGCGGGCTCGAACAGGCCAAGGCCGCTCACAAGGCCAAGGACGCCCACGAGCTCGTCGCCCTGCTCTCTCGGCTCACCCAGGCCGCCGCTGAACGTATCGAGATGGGTCGCAACGGGTCAGCCTGGCATCAGAGCAACCGTGGCGCGACCGAGCGCACATTGGCGCTACTGCTGGCCGATCAGTCAGCCCGATAAGCCTCACGCAGACGACGCGCTTCCTCGCGCAGTTCGCCTCCAAGGATAATCTCGCGCGCCCGCTTGGCGCCGGCCGTCGGATCCGTCACCTTACCGGCGACCCATAACGACGTGCCCGCACTGAGACAGAGCGTGTCCATGAGGCCGTCCGAAACTCCGCCGACGAGCAGGTCGCTGAACATCGCGA
Source organism: uncultured Opitutia bacterium (assembly GCA_903853185.1). Taxonomy (GTDB): domain Bacteria; phylum Verrucomicrobiota; class Verrucomicrobiia; order Opitutales; family UBA953; genus UBA953. The sequence continues at coordinate 1,980 of CAINSX010000070.1, read as the reverse complement.
TGTTCTCTTCGGGCGTACCGCCGCGCAGGTCCGCCACGGTGCAGGTCTTGAAACCAAAGTCGCCGGGCAGCCAGACGGCATCGACAGAAGCGAGCTCGCCGCAGCCGCGCACGCGCACTTCGCCTGCCGTGGTAATCTCATCCATACCGCCGCCCGCGCGCGAATGCGTCACGAGGCCGCGCTTCACGCCAAGTTCGCCAAGCGTAGCGGCCAGGGGCTCGACCCAGCGCTCGTCATAGACGCCAACGACCATGTGCGCGGGCTGCGCCGGATTGATCAGCGGGCCGAGGACATTGAACACGGTCTTCGTGCCGCTTTCGGCGATCTTCTTGCGCACCCCAAGGATGGCCTTGAATGCTGGATGGAACGCCGGCGCGTAGAGGTAGCAGAAGTTCGCCTGCGTCAGACCGTTGAGGAGCTGTGCGTCCGAGGCTTCGAGCACGACGCCCAGGCCAGCGAGGAAATCCGCGCTACCTGACTTCGAGGTGATCGAGCGATTACCATGCTTGAGCACCGGCACGCCGGCGGCGGCCACGATGAGCGCGCTCGCCGAGGAGATGTTGAAGCTGCCAGAGCGATCGCCGCCCGTGCCCACGATATCGATGCCCTTCGCCGGCCAGTCGCCGAACTCGACACGGCGCGCGAGCGCCCGGTAGGTCTTAGCGAAGCCCGTGACTTCGGCGGCGGTCTCACCTTTGCGTGCGAGGGCGAGCAGGAAGGCTTCCTTGGACGCATCCGCAACCTGCGTATCGGCCATCGCCGCGGCGGCGGACGCCGCCTCATCCGGAGCGAGGTCGCGTCCGGCCGACATCGCGGCGGTCAGGGCAGGAAGGTCCGTAGCCATGCCGGATTAGCCACGGTCAAGGCCTTCGGGACAAGGGCATTTTCGCCACAAGGGGTTTGCAACGGGGGAAAAGCACCTAATGATAAACCCTATGGACGATGGCGACCACCCCCAGGGCGACTTCGACGGATCCGGCAACGCCTCTTGGGGCGAAGCCGACTGGGCCGGCTACCTCCAACGCAACGACCTCGAGGTCGGACGCTTCCTTTCCTACTACACCGAGGTCAAGGACCTGCCTGACCGTCTCGACGTCAGCGCCCGCCGCATGGGTTGGGAAAATGCCGACTGGGCACCGGGCGACAGCCCCGAAGAAGTAAACGACTCGGACGAAGAAGGCCCCGACCTGCCCTACTGCATCCACCAGCACCCGGTCTACGTGGTAGCCCGGGCGCTCTGCCTGCAGCTCACGCATTCCTTCCATCGCCTATGCGTCGCCGCCGGCCCGCAGATCACCGCGGTCGATTCGGCCAACATCATGCTCTCGTTCTGGGATGCGCAGCACCAGATGATCATGGCGATCAATGCCACCGACACCGGCGACCTGCCACTCGCGCTCGTCCACATGAAGCGCGCCCTGGCCGCGATTAACTATTCGATTGGCCTCACCGCCGGCATCCCAAGCGGCGCACGCCTGTCCGCCGCCGAAGCCGCGCAGGACATCGAGTCGACGCTGTTCGACCTCCGCGAAGTCTGCCTACGCGTGATGGCTGACTGCCGCTGGGACGGAAAGAAAAAGTAAGGCCTCAGGCCTCGCCCTTTTTGTCCTTGGCCATGAACTGAATCAGGCGGTCGCTGAATTCCTTGGCGGAATCGTGACCCATGACGCGCAAGGCCTGCACCATCGCGGCGACTTCAACCAAGCGGGCCATGTCGCGTCCCGGACGGACCGGAATCGTCATGTGCGGCACCTTGCGGCCGAGGATTTCGAAGGTCTCGACCTCAAGGCCTGAGCGCTCTTCGTCCATACCCGGCTGCCAGAGCACGAAGGTGACCACGAGGTCGACGCGCTTCTCACGACGGACGGAACGGATACCGAAAATCGAGGCGACGTTGATGATGCCGATACCGCGACACTCCATGTAGCCACGGTTAAGCTCCTTCGACGTGCCCTGCAGTTCGCGGTCGCCGATGAGCGT
>CAINSX010000069.1 GCA_903853185.1 uncultured Opitutia bacterium | reverse complement strand
TTTTCAAGCAGAAGACGGCATACGAGATATTGAGGAGTGACTGGAGTTCAGACGTGTGCTCTTCCGATCTAGTATAGGGAGAGCCAGAAATACAGGTGAAGGGTGACGGGAGATTTGAACTCAAAGGGAGACCGGAGACCGGATAGGATGCTGCGGTGCTTGATCGCTTTCAGGTGGCTGGTGGCGGGAGCTTTCATTTCCAATCCGCTAACCGCTTCCACTTGTCTTGGGTAGGGCTGGCCATCCTTGGCCGGCCGCGGCCGAGCAGGGATGCTCGGCCCTACCAGATGCAGAGGGTCTTTCTTTGCCTTTGATACCCGATGCGCCGGTGCCCTGCGCCGATGGGCTGTATCAGGTTTAACGATACTCGCTATTGTCGGGGGGGTGATACAATCAGCTCCATGAAAAAGCTGGCAAGATTCCTGGCCGAAATGGTGGTTCACCACCTCTTCCCAGCCGTCGTCTTCACTATAGTATTTTTTAAGGCCCTGCAGGTTATGATGCCCAACCCTGGCGACGGCCTTGGGCAGGCTTTAACGGCCTTTATTTATTTCGTCCCAGGCCTCCTGGTTTGGATACTTCTCTGGAACGCCGTCAGGATGCTCTTCAAGACGGACAGTGAGCCCGCTGATTCTCCTGATGAGCCACCCCTCGATTCGCCCGAGCCGACAAAGTTAAGTGCTGAGGCCGAGGCGAGCGCCAAGGGTACTCCGATCAAGGATATCGCGGCGGATGAGCCGGGCAGCTCTGCAGGGGTTTGGATGGCATGGTTTTGGGGGTTGGTGGCGGTGGGGTGGTTTAGTTTTTTTGGGTGGTTGGTTAGTCATTAAGCGTCCCGCCCTCAAGGACAGCACTGTCGTGACGCGATCCCGACTTAAACGATGGGCCCTATCAGATTTATCGATGCACGCTAAGTCGGTCCACCTGTTATGATTTCTGTCTATGTCCACGCCTTCGATCTTTTCGTTTAATGGACGTATTCAACGCGTCGACTATTTGCTCACCACGGCGGTCGTCATCGATTTACTTTTAGTTATCAATCGATCCTCGGATGCGGCCGAAATACCGAGTCTATTAATGCTGCCGGTTGCGATCCTCAGTGCGATTGTCTTGGGCTGGCTCGGGCTAGCTGCGGCCGTCAAGCGCTGTCACGACCTTGGGCAAAGCGGCTTCTACGTATTGATTCCGCTCTACGGACTTTGGTTGATCTTCCCAGACGGTACTCCTGGTGAGAATGAGTACGGGCCGAATCAAAAAGAAGGTCCGCATGCGGTTCGCGATGCGTCTGGCTTCCCCTTGGCCATGGCCATCCTGATTTTATCGCTAGGCTTCTGGCTGAATCTGGCGGTGAGCAAATAGGAAGAGTAACGGGCGCGCGGGCCGCACGCCCCACCCCCAAAGACAGCTATGTCGTGACGCGGTCCCGACCCTACCTCTGCGTCTCATCGACTCAGCACTCGATGCAGTCCTCTACGCAGTCATCGATTCAGTCCTCTTTCACGCGCGGTCGCCGCGCGTGAACAGGGTGCTCGGGGCGGGGGTCGAACCCGCACACCTTGCGGCGCTAGAACCTAAATCTAGTGTGTCTGCCATTCCACCACCCGAGCAAAACCTGTGAGTTGAGGTTTGCGCGTCGGGCGGCGGAGGCAAGCGCTTACGCTAATCGGCCGAGGGGCGAACCGACCTTGGCGTAGACTTCCACGGCGGTTTCGCCGGCATGAATGAGGTCGTCCTCTAACTTAATGCGGCCGGGCTCGAAAATGGTGGCGACGAACGATCCGCCGAAACGGAAGTAGCCTTTCTCGTCCCCCTTGGCGACAGCCTGGCCGGGCTTATAGGTCTCGATGATGGTGCCGACATTGGTGGCACCGACGGAGACCATGGTAACGAGGCCGAACGGTCCGGCGTCGATGGTCACGCGCTGGCGCTTGTTCTGCCAGAGATACGCGGCACTACGACGCAGCGCGATCGGGTTGACGGAGTAGAGCTGTCCCTTCGCGAGCACGGGTTCAGCGGGCACGCCGGCGACCGGGAAGTGGAAGCGATGGTAGTCGACGGGGCAGAGGCGCGAGCAGACGACGGTGCCGCGCGCGTAGCGTTCACCGAGCGCACGGTCCGCGACGAGCGCGGCCATGTCGAAGGTCTGGCCCTTGGCGAAGATGCCGTTCACGCGCGAGGCGTCGGGGAAGCCGAGGTGACGACCATCCGCCGGCAGCACGGCCATCTCGACGCGCGGGTCGACCGGGCGGGCGGAAGCCTGGAGCTTGCGGTAGAAGAAGTCGTTGAAGGTCCGATACGAATTCAGGTCGGAGTCCGCGAACTCGGCCGGATCCAGGCCGAAGGCCTTCACGAAGGGCGCAACGCGACGCGCGCTGCTCGGGCGATCCATGGCCCAGCCATACAACTTGGAGAAAAGGGCCCGTTTGACCACCGTGTGCAGGGTCAGCTTGCCGAGCGGGTTGCCGTAGATGCGACGCAGCCACTTCTCGCCATAGACCTGTTCGGTCTCCATGCGGCCGGTATGGCGATTGAGCAGGGTGATGGGGGCATCGGCTTCCATGTGGGCAGATTTGCTAAAAATGGGCTTCAAGGGAACCATATATCTGTCAAAACAGTCTTCTCCCCATGTCGCGCCTGGCCCTTGTCCCTCTTCTCTTCGCAGCGCTCGTCATGGCCCAACAGGGCCCGGTCAAGAAAACCCCCGAGACCATCAAGGCTGAGATCGAGACCGATGTCATCCGCGCACGCCTCGACCTCGCCTCTTCTCAACGTCGTCTCGCTGCGCTGACGCAGTCGCTTGAACTCCGTAAGCTCGAAGCCGAAGCCGCCGCCCGCGCCGCCCGCGCCGATGCCGCCGCCGCTCCGGCCGAAGCCGAGCAGACGAAGCTCAAGCTCGAAGCCGCACTCGCCGCCGCCAAGGCCGCCGTCGCCTCCGCCGACAAGGATCGCGCCCGTGCCGAACTCGAAGTCCAGGCCCGCCTCGCCACCGCTGAAGTCTCCGTCGAATACGCCAAGGTCGCTTCCGTCGCGCAGATCGCTCGTCTCCAGGCCAAGGCCGCCGACATCGCGAGCGGCGCGAAGGTCTCCTACCCGAAGGATCCGCTCATCGACGGCGTCCTGCACATCTCCGATCGCCGCATCCCGTTCAACGGCCGCGTCGACGACAAGCTCGCCGACTTCGTCTGCGGCCGCATCGCCTTCTATAACGCCATCGATAGCGAAGCCCCGATCTTCATCGTCATCGACCGTTCGCCCGGCGGCTCCGTGATGTCGGGCTACATGATGCTGCAGGCTATGGAGACCTCCAAGGCCCCGGTCTACGTCGTCGTGAAGGGTTACGCCGCCTCGATGGCCGCGATCATCACCACCCTCGCCAAGCGCTCGTTCGTCTACCCGAACACCATCGTGCTGCACCACCAGGCCTCCGTGGGCCTCGCCGGCAATGTCACCCAGCTCAAGGAACAGCTCAAGTGGTCCAAGGTCTGGTGCGAACGCATCTTCGTGAAGGTCGCCGCGCGCATCGGCACGACCGTCGACGACTTCGTCTCCCAGATGTATAAGGGCACCTCGACTGGCGACTGGAAGGTCCTCGGCGACGAAGCCGGTCGCCGTAAGTGGGTGACTGACGTCGTGGACCGCATGGCCGAAGACTCCCTGTTCAACGCCACGGCGGTTCCGCCCGTCCAGGCCGAGCCCAACCCTGACGGCTTCAACGCCGGCAAGGCCCAAGACGGACGCATCCGCCAGCAGCTCCCGCTCCTCGGTCCGTGCGACCTCTGGTGGATGTACGACCCCACCGTCGAATACGTCCTCCGCTAATTTCAAAAAACAAACTCCCCATGCATCTCCGCACCTCCCTCCGCGTCCTCGCGCTCGCCGTCCTCACGGTTGCGCCCGTGTTCGCCCAGCAGACCAAAGCCGCCCGCGCCGACACCCCGGCTGCTTCGCCTGCGCCCGCCGCGCCGGTCGCCGCCCCGCAGGGGGCGCCTGCGCAGCGCGATGAGCTCACGCCTGAGCAGAAGGCCTCCATCAAGGAAGCCGATCGCATGCGCATCGAGAAGGCCCGCATTGACGCCGAGCTCGCCCTCGCCGACGCCAAGCGCTCCGAGGAACTCGCCCCGCTCCAGGCCGAGGTCGCCCGCCTGAGTGCTGAGCGTGCTCTCCGTCTCGCCAAGGCTTCCGCCGAAGCTGCCGCCCTCGAAGACGAGCGCGCCAAGCTCGAGCGCCAGGCTGGCCTCGAAGCCGCCCGTTCCAGCGCCCGTCTGACCGAACGCTCCAACAAGATCCGCGAGCTCGAAGCCGAAGCCAAGCAGCTCCAACTCGAGGCCGCCAACACCGTCGCCCGCCTCTCCAATGAGATCCAGCGCTTCCAGAAGGAAGACGAGGCCCGCAAGATCGCCAGCAAGGCCAAGCCGAAGTATCTCAAGGATCCGCTTGTCGACGGCGTGCTGTACATCAGCGACCGCCGCATCTCCTTCAACGGCGCCGTGACCGAGCAGCTCGCCGACTACGTTTGCACGCGCATCGCCTTCTATAACAACCAGTCGTCCGAGTTCCCGATCTTCATCGTCGTCGACAACTCCCCTGGCGGTTCCGTGGCTGCTGGCTACCAGATCCAGAAGGCCATGGCCGCTTCCAAGGCGCCCGTGCACGTCATCGTCAAGGGCTTCGCCGCCTCGATGACCGCCGTCATCTGCACGCTCGCCGAGCGCTCTTACTGCTATCCGAACACTATTATCCTGCACCACCAGGCCTCGAACGTCGTCCGCGGCAACATGACCGTGCTCAAGGAGCAGATCGATTTCACCAACCAGTGGTTCGACCGCCTCGCCACGCCGGTCGCCAAGAAGATGGGCATCTCGCTCCAGGAATTCGTGAAGCAGATGTATGCCAACGATTCCACCGGCGACTGGCAGGCTTTTGGCGACAAGGCCAAGGAGCTCAAGTGGGTCGATCACGTGGTCGACCGCATCGAAGAGACCGCCGTGCTGGATCTCCTGCCTGTGCCCGTCGCGCCGCCTGCGATGATGCCGATGCCGCTGCCTCAGCCGCCTACCCGGACCGAGATCTCGGGCGTCACCTCCCGCGTCGACGACAAAGGCCGTCCGTATTTCGAACTCCCCGCTCTCGCCAATCCCTTCGACGCCTGGTGGCTGTACGATCCGCAGGGATTGTATCGGGCGCGGTGAGCGGGTAGGGTCGGGACCGCGTCACGACATAGAGAAAAGGCCGCCTATTCTGGCGGCCTTTTTGTTTTCAGACAATAACTCAAAGGGAAACCGGAGACCGGATAGGTTAGCTGCGGAATCTCATAACTGCAGGTGTCGGGTGACGGCCATCGGGGCATCGGCCATTCGGGAGTCAGCCTTTCAGCCATCGGCAGCCGGCTCCAGGTTCCCGCAGCTGATGGCCGAGCAGCCGGAGCCTGAATTCCCGACTCCCGTGGCCGTCACCTGTCACCTGGAATGGATACAACTATGTCGTGACGCGGTCCCGACCTACCCGCGACTGGTGGAAGCGGTTGGCGGTTAGCGGTTGGGAATGACAGACCCAGCGACCCCGGAATCGGCTGCCTCATCCATTCAGCCCTCCATTCAGTCCTCAACGCAGTCCTCCACTCAGCCCTCCCGTTCGAGTGTCGGTTCCCGAGCCTATCCGACTTGCACCGTCTGAAATAGGCGGCTTGATGGTCGGATACCCCCCTTATGCGCACCTCGTCGCTCCTCGCCCTTCTGGCATCGCTTGTCTTCGTGACGGCGGCCGAAGACGGCGCCCAAGTCTATAACACCCTCTGCGTCGCCTGCCACGGCCCCGACGGCAAGGGACTCAACGGCCTGCCTCCACTGGTCGGTAGCGACTGGCCCAAGGGCTCGGCCGCGCGCTCGATCAAGATCGTGCTCAACGGCCTGGAAGGTCCAGTCGAAGTCGCCGGCAAGTCCTACAACGTCGTCATGCCCCCGCAGGGTGCCGTGCTCAGCGACGAGAAGATCGCCGCCGCGCTCACGTATGTCCGCAAGACCTTCGCCAATGGTGCGGGCGCCGTGACGCCTGACGAGGTCAAGGTCGTGCGCGCCGCGACCGCCCAGCGCGTCACGCCTTGGACCGCCGACGAATTGCTCAAGGCCCATCCGTTCCCTCCTACCAAGTCGCCGCTGAAGCACCTCGTGGGCACGGTCTACGAAGGCAAGTGGAAGGAGATGCCCGACTTCTCCCAGCTCAAGCCCGTGCTGATGGAAGATTTCAACGTCGGCATCCTCGATGTCGCTCAGTCCGGCCGTAAGGAATATTACGCGGTCGTCTGGACCGCCCAGTTCGAGGCTGCGGAGGAGGGCAAGTATCTCTTCACCTTCGACTGCGACGACTTCGGCGCCCTCTACGTCGGCGGAGAGCGTATCGCCGAGGTCAAAGGCATCGGCCCCGTCGGCGGTCGCGCCAAGGAAGTCCCGGTCATGCTCAAGAAAGGCCAGACCCCTCTGCGCGTCGAATACGTCCAGTACGGCACCAACGCCGCCATCGTCCTCGCCGTGAAAGGCCCGAAGGACAAGGCGCCCCAGGCTCTCTCGAAGACCAAGCTCAAGGTCGTGAAGGAGAAGGTCTCGATCCCGATCCAGCCTAAGGACGGCGTCGCCGCGATCTACCGTAACTTCATCGACAACACCGCCCCGCGTGCCATCGGCATCGGTTTCCCTAACGGCCTGAATATCGCCTACAGCGCGGACAACCTCTCTGCCGAACTCTTCTGGAACGGCAAGTTCATGGACGGCGGTCATCACTGGACCGACCGCGGCGCCGGCAACGAGCCGCCCGCCGGCACGAATATCATCAAGCTCTCCGATGGCCAGGGCGTCCAGCTCGAGGGCGTCGCTGGCGACGTCGTTCGCTATGTCCGCGAGAAGGACGGCAAGGAATGGAAGTTCTCCTCGGTCAACGTCGCTGCCGAGTTCAAGGGCTACGATCTCGATAAGGCCGGCAACCCGACCTTCCGCTCCGCCGGTGAAGGCTTAGCGGTCACTGACGGCTGGTCGCCCGAGGAAGTCTCCGGCAAGGCCACGCTCACCCGCACGCTCAAGGTGACGGGCACCAAGGCTGTCACGATCGTCCTGGCCCGCGACATCGCGGTCAGTGGCCCGACCGATGGCGTCTCCGAAATCGCCGGCGGCCTGCTGGTCCGCGCCATCAGCGGCCCGGCCCCGAAGGCCAACGCCGCCACCAAGAGCCTCACCGTCACCCTCAATCCCGGCGAGACCGCCGTGCTGGGCTACTCCTTCCGCTAACCCACCTCACAGGAAATCACTTTTATGAAGAAGCTCTCCCTTATCCTCGCCCTCGCCGGACTCACCGTCGGCGTGTCCGCCGCTCCGGCCAAGGCCGCCAAAGCCCCTAAGGCCGGCAAGCTCGCGACCGTCGACTCCGTGCGCATCGCCGAGGCCCGCCAGAACGATTTCTACGAACGCGTCGAGATCCCCACGCCCGCAGGCGAGGTGACCGAAGTGTCGTCGATCGCGCTGCTCCCGGGCAAGAAAGTCGCCATCGGCACCCGCCGCGGCGACATCTGGATCGCCGAAGGCGCCTACGACGCCGACCTCTCCAAGATTAAGTGGACCAAGTTCGCCTCCAACCAGCATGAGCCGCTCGGCATGTTCTGGAAGGAAGGCTCGATGTACGCGATGCAGCGTCCGGAGTTCACGCGCCTGACCGACCGCGATGGCGATGGCCGCGCGGACAGTTTCGACACCGTCAGCTCCAAGTGGGGCGTGAGCGGTGACTACCATGAATACGCCTTCGGCTCCGAGCCGGACAAGAACGGCGACGTCTGGATGGTCCTCTGCCTGACCGGTTCGTTCCACGCCCACTCTCCGTGGCGCGGCTGGTGCGCGCGCATCACGCCCGACGGTAAGTTCGTCCCGACCGCTTCGGGCATCCGTTCGCCGGGTGGCATCGGCGCCAACGATAAGGGCGACATGTTCTACACCGACAACCAGGGCGTCTGGAACGGTTCCTCCGCGCTCAAGTGGCTCCGCCCCGGTTCGTTCCAGGGTAATCCTACCGGCAACAAGTCGGCCGCCCTCGCGAACTTCCCTGCGCCGCCGGAGCCCACCAGCGGCTCGCGCATCCTCACCGAGCGTCTGAAGTTCCCCGAGTTCGTCCCCCCGTCGGTGATTCTGCCGCACGGCAAGGTCGGCAATTCCCCGTCCGGCATCGCTTGCGATATGACCAAGGGCAAGTTCGGCCCGTGGGAAAGCCAGATGCTCGTCGGCGAGCAGACCGCTTCGCAGGTGCAGCGCATCAACCTCGAGTTCGTCAACGGCCTCTATCAGGGCGCCGTGTTCCACTTCCTCGGTGGCTTTGAAGCCGGCCTGATCCCGGTCCGCATGGACCAGGAAGATGGCACGCTCTTCGTCGGGGGCTCCAATCGCGGTTGGGGTTCGCGCGGCTCGAAGCCGTTCACCTTCGAGCGCGTGCGCTTCAAGGGCAAAGTGCCGTTCGAGATGCATGATATTTCCGCTCGCAACGACGGTTTCGAAGTGACGTTCACGCACCCCGTGGATGCCGCCGCGGCCGCCGACGTGAAGAACTACACCATGGATACCTTCACCTACATCTATCAGGCGAGCTACGGCAGCCCCGAGGTCGATCAGACCGAGCCCACCGTCAAGTCCGCCACCGTCTCCGCCGACGGACTCAAGGTGCGCCTCGTCGTCGACGGCCTCGTCCGCGGAAGCATCCATCACCTCGTCCTCGGCGATATCAAGGCCAAGTCCGGTGATACCCTGTGGCACAGCGAAGGGTGGTATACGTTGAACGAGATTCCGGCCGCCAAGTGAGCTTGGCGGAGGGACGGGGACAGGGCTAGGGACAGGGCTAGGTAATTTAAGAGGGGCGCCGATCGGCGCCCTTTTTTTGTGTGGGTAGGGTCGGGACCGCGTCACGACATAGGTGTATCGGGCAGGGATGCGATGACATCGCATCCGGGTGTATCGGGTAGGGCCAACCATCCTTGG
>CAINSX010000068.1 GCA_903853185.1 uncultured Opitutia bacterium | reverse complement strand
GGCCGCCTTGGAGAAGCTTTCGTTGTCCACCAGGTCGCGGAAGATCTTCAGGTTCTCGATATGCATGGGAATGAAAGACGCCATGATTAATGAATCTAATGGGTTAGGGCTTCAAGTGTAGATGTGCTAATCCTAGCCCATGGCCCTCCACGCGGCTCAGGGAGCCCGACTGGTTGACTCCCCGCCCGTTCTCCCTCCCTCTGGTGCAAATGGTCTCCTCCGACCAGTTTAAGGCCCACTACGAGGGGGTGCTGACCCGTATCGCGACCGCCTGCGCCCGGGTCGGCCGCGACCCAGCGTCGGTCAGGGTGCTGCCGGTGACCAAGACCAACCCGGTGGAGGCCGCGTTGATGGCCTACGGGCTTGGCTTGCGGGCCGTCGGCGAGAATCGCGTGCAGGAGGCCGCAGGAAAGCGCCCGATGGCCCCTTCCGACCTGCGGTGGGAACTCATCGGCCATCTGCAGTCTAACAAGGCCAAGCATGCCCTGCAGGTTTTTGATGTCATCCAGACCGTGGACTCGCCCGACCTCGCCGTTCGCCTAGGCCGTCTGGCCGGCGAGATGGGCCTGCGGCCGCAGGTGCTGCTTCAGGTCAACTCCGGTGACGACCCTGCGAAGTTCGGGTGCGACCTCGCCGATGCTCCTCGGTTGCTTGAGGCGGCCTTGGCACAGTCGGCCCTGGTTGTGCGGGGGCTGATGGCCGTCGCGCCACTCTCCGAGGATCCGGCGGACGCCGATCGCACCTTCGTCGAGCTTCGTCTTTGCCGTGACTCCCTGGCCGCCCGCTTCGGGGTGGTGCTCCCGGAATTATCGATGGGCATGAGCGGAGACCTTGAATCCGCTGTCGCGGCAGGTTCTACTTGTGTCCGCCTAGGCTCGACCTTGTTCGGCCGCCGCCCCTCCGTATGATCCGCCGTCTTCAAATCCGCGACCTCGCCCTGATGGACCGCACCGAGCTCGAACTGGGTTCGGGCTTCACGGTGGTCACGGGCGAGACCGGCGCCGGCAAGTCCGTCCTACTCGGCGCGCTTTCGCTCCTCGCGGGTAATCGCGCCGCGAAGACGATCGTCCGCAAGGGTGCCGAGGAATGCTCGGTCGAAGCCGAACTCGAGACCGACGGCGATAAGCGCTTCGACGAAGTGCTGAAGTCCCTCGACTTGCCGGTCTGCGACGACGGTCTGCTCATCCTGAAGCGTTCGGTCCATGCGACCAAGGCGGGACGTATCTCCATCAACGGGGGCTCGGCTACGCTCACGCAGCTCCAGCAGCTCGGCGAGCTGTGGATCGATTTCCACGGCCCGGGCGAACCGCAGAAGCTGATGCGCGCCGAGACGCAGCTGGAGATGCTCGACCTGCACGCGGGACTCGCCTCCGCGCTCACGACCTATCGCACCGGCTGGCGCTTGCGCAACGAGCTGCTCCGCGAAGCCGCGGAGGCGGCCACAGCCGAACGTCTTTCCGAAGACGAAGAAGCCTTCCTCCGCTCCCAGCTCGAGAAGCTCGATTCGCTCGACCTCTCCGAAGAGGCCATCACGAAGCTTGAACGCGACCACGCCCGCTCTTCCCGTGCCCAGGAGCTCGCGGCCTTGCTCGGTCAGCTCGAATCCGGCCTGAGCTCCGACGGACTCGGTGAGGTGATGCCTAAGTTGCTCAAGGCCGCGGACGACATCGCCCGCATCGACGCCGATGCGGGGTCGCTCCGCGATCGCCTGAATGCCCTCGCGGCCGAAGCGGAAGATATCCGCGCAGACTTCGCGCGCCTCGGCCGCGGACTCTCCTCCGACGACGAGTCGGCCGCCGAGCTCGACGGCAAGATGAACCTCTGGTTGGAATTCCGTCGCAAGTACGGACCAGGCGCCGAAGCGGTGCGCGAGAAGCGCGAAGCGCTCCGCCGCCGTCTCGCCTCGCAGGGCGACGTCGAAGCCCGCGTGACGAAACTGAAAGCCGAGGCCGCCAAGGTGGAGAAGGATCTCCGCAAGCAGGCCGACGCGCTCCGTGCCGCCCGCACCAAGGCCGCCGAGAAGCTCGCCGCCGCCACCCGTAAGATGCTCGGTTCGCTCGGCTTCAAGAAGGCCGACCTGCGGATCGAGGTCGCCGTCGCGGAACTCGGCCCATACGGCGCTGACGCCGTCCGGTTCCTCTTCTGTCCGAATGCCGGCCAGGACCTCCTGCCGCTTGATCAGATCGCGTCCAGTGGCGAAGCCGCGCGCGTGATGCTCGCCCTGAAGACCGTCCTTGCCGCCGTCGACCGCACCCCGGTACTGGTCTTCGACGAGGTCGACGCCAATGTCGGCGGTGAAATCGGTGCGCAGGTCGGCCGCGAACTCGCCGCCCTCGGCAAGGGCCACCAGGTGTTCTGCGTGACGCACCTTCCGCAGGTTGCCGCGCTCGGCCATGCTCATCTCGTCGTGACCAAGACGCAGGATGAAAAGTCGACGACGGTCGAGATCTCTCCAGTCCACGGCAAGCGTAAGGATCGCGAGTCCGAGCTGGCCCGCATGCTCGGCGATCGCACCAGCAAGGTCGCGCTCTCCCACGCCCGCGAATTACTCGACGGCGCGAAGTAGGCTCAGGCTTTCTTCACGAAGCGATCCAACCGGAGGCGCTGGATCATCCGCAAGCCGATGGCGGCCGCCCAAGGCTTGGGCAGGCGCGCCGAGAAGACAGCCAGGACCTTATGCTTCCAGCCGGTGACGACCACCGGGCGCTGCGCCGCCATGCCACGCACGGCTTCGTCGGCGCATTCTTCCGAGGTCTGACCACTGAGGCCCGTCGAGCTCGCGAAGCCGGCGGCCTTGGAGAAGTTCGTGGAGACAGGGCCAGGGCAGATCGCCACGCAACGGATCCCGTGACGCTTCGCCTCAGCGTCGAGCGCGACGCTCCAATCGAGCATGAAGGATTTCGTCGCGGCATACGTGGTCATCAACGGTGTCGGCTGGAAACCCGCGAGCGAAGCGACGGTGGCGACCATGCCGCCGCGTGCTTTCAGTTCGTCCCAAAGACGTCCCGTGAGTTCGACCGGTGCGCGTACGTTGACGTCGATCATCTTCAAGGTGTGGTCGACGCCGGGCGCCGGAAACTCTCCGTAGGCACCGAAGCCGCTATTATTAATCAGTAGCATCCTGCCTTCTCGGGGCATTAGTTTTTGTAATTCGGAGACAACCGCCGCGATGTCAGCGGGTTGCGAGAGATCGCAGGTAAGGTGAGTGAAGTTCAGGGAATTTGGGACCCCCTCAGGAATCGTCCGGGAAAGATTGAACACCGCGGCTTTGGTCTCAGAATAACTGATACGCGAGAGTATCGCGCGTCCGATTCCGGAAGAAGCCCCTGATATGATGACCACGGAAAAACTCCTGAAGAAATCATCGACGGTCTTGTTCTTTGACATGGGCGCAGAGTCTCACGTCACCCCAAAAAACACAACACACATGACAAGTGCTCCGATCGTCGTGACGGGGGTCCATATGGACCTCACCGACGCCCTGAAGGAAACGGTGCGCGCCAAGGCAGAGAAGCTGCTGCGCCACAACCCGCGGATTATCCGCGTGCTCGTCGAACTCGTCTACACCCGCTGCAGCGACCATAGTCGCGAATTCGGGGCCCAGATCCGGCTGGAACTGCCGGGCCCGGACATCGTCGTCCGGGAGGAGTCGGACGATCTCTACAAATCCATCGATATTTTGGTCGATAAGGTCGACCGCCAGCTTCGCCGCCGCCATCGCCTAGATAAGGAAAAAAGGAATCATCCGCATCCGACAGACCTAGGCGACCTGGGACGAGCGGCGTAAGGACGGTGCGGTGCCGGCCGGTTGTCAGTGAGGACGGCTCAGTCGGTGAAAGTCGAAGTCGGTATGGCCAGAAGTCGGTGAAAACAGACGGAAAGCCAGTCAGACAGCGAAGGTAACGGACAGTCAGTCAGGTAACAGACAACGAAAGCCAAGCTAGCACAGTCAGATTAAGGTACAGGGCCCCGGCCGCCGCAAGGTGACCGGGGCCCTCCTGTTGGGGTAGGGCGTTCCTGCCTAAGTTTCTCGCCCTTGGCTCCCTGAGGGCTTTTATCTGCCTCATGCGCATTTATTTCATGGGCATCTGCGGCACGGCGATGGGTAACGCCGCCTTGCTGATGCGCGCCTTGGGGCATGAGGTCATGGGCTCCGACACCGGCATCTACCCGCCGATGTCCGATCACCTGCGCGGCGCCGGCGTCGACATTCTCGAAGGTTGGTCCGCGGAACGCCTGGCCCAGCTCAAGCCCGACCTAGTCGTCGTCGGCAACGTCGCCTCCCGCGGTCACCCCGAAGTGGAGTTCCTGCTCGAAGCCCGCACGCAGCCTTACGTCTCGCTCCCTGAGCTTCTCCGTACCCGCCTGCTAAACGAACGTCTTAACGTCGTCGTGGCGGGCACGCATGGTAAGACCACCACGACCTGCATGGCCGCGGTCTTGCTCAAGGCCAACGGTACTGAGCCGGGCTGGCTCGTCGGCGGCGTCCCGCGCGATCTGCCGGACTCTGCCCACCCCGGCAAGAAGGGCGGCCCCTTCGTGATTGAAGGCGACGAATACGACACGGCCTTCTTCGATAAGCGCAGCAAGTTCATCCAGTATCTGCCGCACGTACTCGCGATTAATAACTGCGAATTCGACCACGCCGATATATTTCGCGACCTTGACGATGTTCTGCGCACGTTCTCCCACGTGATCCGCATCGTCCCGCGCGACGGCGCAATCGTCGCCAATGGCGATGACGTCAACGTGCTCGGTCTGGTGAAGAACGTCACCTGGGCGCCGGTCGTGCGCGTGGGTACCGGTTCCGCCAACGACGCGGTCATCGCCGATTTCAAGGAATCCCCGACGGGCTCGTCTTTCACCCTGCTCTGGAAGGGCAACGAGTGGGGCAGGGTGAAGTGGGCTCTCCCAGGTCTCTTCAACGCCCGCAACGCGGCGATGGCCGCCGTCTCAGCCGGTCTCCTGCTCGATGCCAAGGATCCGACGAAGCTGAAGCTCGACGCGCTGGATAAGTTCCAGGGCGTCCAGCGTCGCCAACAGGTGCTCGTCGATCGTCCCGACCTGACGGTCATCGAAGATTTCGGTCATCACCCAACTGCGCTCGACCTGACGCTGGAATCCCTGCGTGCCCGCTACCCGCAGCACCGCCTCGTGGCCTGCTTCGAGCCGCGCAGCAACACTGCCGCCCGAAAGGTGATGCAGGACGCTTTCCGCGAGGCGCTCAAGAAAGCCGACGAGGTCTTCTTGGCCCCGCCTCATCGCGCCGACAAACTCGGCGAAGAACGCTTCGACAGCGAAGGCGTGGCCGCGGCGATCACTGCTGCCGGCAAGAAGGGCTTCGCGCCGGTTTCCAATGACGCGTTGCTCGCCGAACTCACCACGCTCGTGAAGTCGGACAAGGCCCCGCGTTGCGTCGTCTTTTTCTCGAACGGGGCTTTCGGCGGCATCATCAAGAAGTTCGCCCAGGCTGTCGCCTGAAGCCGATGAGTCGAGCCGTCCTCAGCCTGCTGGCCTTGCCGCTCTCTTGTCTGGCCCGCGATATCCGCGTGGGCGAAGACGTGAAGACCATCGCGGCGGCCATCAAACTCGCACAGCCGGGCGATACGATCCACTTGCAGCCGATCGTCTACCGCGATTACGCCGGCTTCTATGCCAAGAAGGGTGAGCCCGGTAAGCCGATCACGCTCGATGGTCATGGCGCGACGCTTGAAGGCTCCGACCCGCTCGATCCTCAGAAATGGAACGAAGTGTCACCGGGGCTCTTTGAGGCCAAGGACCTGCTCGCGCGGCTCGACGATGCGATCATCATGCGCTGGTTCTTCCTGTGGGACGGCAAGATGAACCATATGGGCCGTACTTCGAAGGGAAAGAAGGCGGCGTTCAAGAAGGTTGATGCATTGCAGCCGGGCGAGTGGACGTTTGTCCAAGACCACGCCCGTGACAAGGTAGTGGCCAACCAGATCTTCGGCTCTTTCTTCATTCGGATTCCGGCCGGACAGAAGCTCGATCAGGCGCGTATTTTTGCTCCTATGCGGTCAGTTGGGGTCGGTTTAGGCGGCGCCAACGCCCATCTCGTAATCCGGAATATCACCGCGACCCATCCTTATAACGACGGGTTCAATATCCACGGCGACTGCCGCGACGTCGTGTTCGAGAACATCCGCGCCATCGAGTGCGGGGATGACGGCATCAGCGCCCACGAGTCCGCCGAGTATCGCGTGGATGGGCTTGTCGCCATCGGCAATAGCACCGGCATCACGGATACGGTGGCCGCCAAGACGACCTACCGGCATGTTTTCCTCGCCGACAATCTGGCCTTCGACCTCTACTTCCTGAATGATGGGCGATATGCGGTCTCGGATGCGGTGGTGCTGTCTTCCGCTGAGCACGCCTTGCAGGTCGTCGGCGGGAAAGGTCAGCACAGCGAATTGCGGCTCGATAATGTCCTGATCCGCCGGGAAGGACCGAAGGGTTCCGCGGCCGTCGCTAAGGAAGCCACGCTTTTCGCCCGTCGTTTCACCTTGGAAGGCGATGAGCTGAAAGCTATCGGGAAGGTCGAGACCGATGGCATTCCGGCCGAACGCCAGGCGCTCATCGAAGCCCTCGTGCCTTCGGAATATCGCTCGCGGCTAGCCCAGTAAGCCCAGTGCTTGCTTGGCTTGATCGGAGTCCTTGGCGATCTGCGCCTGCAGCGCGGCGAGGTCCGCAAACTTCTGCTCGGCTCGGAGTCGTCGGACCCAGCGCACGCGCACGGCATCCCCGGTAGTTGGCGCCGTGCCGCGGAGGACGTGGGCTTCGAGTAGGGGGGCGACGGGGCCGCTTTCGACGGTGGGGCGTTGTCCGTAGTTGGCCACAGCGGGCATCGCTTCTCCCTTAAAAATGACTTCGACGGCGTAGACGCCGTAGGCGGGCTTTAGTTCCGGCTCCCAGGCGACGTTCACCGTCGGGAAGCCGATGGTGCGGCCAAGGCGTCGTCCGCCGATAATCGTGCCTTCGGCTTCGTAAGGGCGGAGTAGCATCGCGTTCGCGAGGTCCAGTTCGCCCGAGGCCAGGCACTGACGGATGCGTGAGCTACTCACGGTCTCATCCCCGAGGCCGACCGCCGCGACGAGCCTCACGCCCAGGCCTTCGGAGGCGCCATGCGCGATGAGCGTCTCGCCATTGCCGGCGCGTCCGCGTCCATATTGGAAATTAGAGCCGACGTGGAGGGACTTGAGGTGAGGGAAGGTCTGCTTCAGCCACTTTGGGAAATCGGCTGCCTCGATGCCGGCGTGATTGCGGTCGAATTTCTCGTGATGGACCAGCTGGGCTCCGGCTTCGGTCAGTCGGTCGTCCTTCTGGGCACGCGTGAAGATCAGCGGGACCGATGACTCGGGTCGCAGGACCTTGCTCGGGTGTGGGTCGTAGGTGAGCACACCGACGATACCTCCGTCCGCCCGGGCGGCCTCGCGGGCGGAGTGCAGCACGGCACGATGGCCGAGGTGCACGCCGTCGAAGGCGCCGATGGCGAGATGGAGGGGCAGGCTCATGCGGCGGGCGCGGCTTCGCTCACGGGCACCAGCGCCGCGACGAGTTGGTCGTCATTCATGGCGCCAAGCTGCGGGAGCGTGTGGCCGCGCGAAAGGTCGAGCTGGCCGGAGCGGGTGCGGCGGAGCATCGAGAGATGCGCGCCGGGCCCGAGCTTGCGGCCGAGGTCAAGCGCCAGCGTGCGCACATAGGTGCCCTTGGTACAGCGGACGCGGAAGTTAATCTTGGGGCTCTGCCACGAGATTAGTTCGAACTCAGAAAGGGTGATGGCGCGGGGTTCGCGGACGACTTCGATGCCTTTGCGTGCGAGGTCGTAAAGCTTCTGGCC
>CAINSX010000067.1 GCA_903853185.1 uncultured Opitutia bacterium | reverse complement strand
TTGGAACGGTCGATGTCGATGACGGTCGCGTAGGGCTGGCAGAGTTCGTCCATATGCGACAGGGCTTCCGCGTAGATCTCCTTGGCGAGGGCGAGACCGGCGCCGCCGGCTTCGGCGAGGCCGATGACTTCTTCGAGCCAGGTCGTGCCCGCGGTCTTCACGTGCACGCCGGCGCCATGCTTGGCGAGGGCGCGGCGGATGGCCGGGTAGATGGAGAACTTGTCGCTGCCGCTGTGCACGGAGAGCTTCAGGTTGGCCGGGAGACCGTACTGCTTCACGGCATGGGCGATGACGCAGAGGTCATCGTTGAACTCGCGTTCGAACTGGACGAGGTCGCCGACGTAGTCGACGCCCTTGTTGAAACGGCCGGTGAACTTTGGAGCAATCGTCTGGATCGGCACGCCTTCGTCGGCGATGGCCGCGAGGATGATGAGCAGTTCGGGCGGGGTCTGGGGGCTATCGGTCTCGTCCATCGAGATCTCGGGGACGAAGCGGCCGACGCCCTTCACGGAGACGATATGGCGGTAGACCTTGCCGGCTTCCTGGACAGCCAGGAGGAACTTGGCGGCCGTACGCTCGACGTCGGCGCGGGTGGTCGTGAACGGACGGTCGATGCCCGCGAGGGTGATCGTGCCGACGAGCTCAGGGTGACGGTCGACGAAGGCCTTGACCGCGGCGGGGTCGGCGGGCTGGGCGATGAAGTCGGCGACGTCGATGGTGAAGAAGTCGGAGACGCCGACGAAGCGCTCGACGGTCTTCAGCCCGATGTGGTCGGCGTCGAGGAAGTAGGGGGCGGTCCAGCCGAGGGTCTTCACGGCGGCGTCGGCCGCGGCGCGGGTGCTGGTCGGCTCGGAGCCGATGATGTTATGCTCGCGGTTGGACTTGTTCCAGACCGGGACGATCTCGACGCCGAGTTTCTTGGCGGCGATGCAGGCGGCGAGCTGGGCTTCGGCTTCGTGGGCGAAGCGGTCGCCCATGCCGAGGGAGAATTTACCGATGACGAGAGATTGGGAGGACATGTGGGGACAAGTAAGACGGCCAGAGTAGAGGCCTGTTTCAGGCGTTGGCAACCACCCGGAGGTATGAAATTCGGCATCGCTTATCCTCGCTTCTCCTTGCCCTCCTCGCCGCCGTTCATCTTTACTCCCCTCCCTCTCCCCCTATGCACCTGAAGATTGCTGTCCTGCCTGGCGATTACATCGGCCCCGAAGTCATGGCCGCCGCCCTGCCCGTCCTCGAGGCCGTCCTGAAGAAGTCAGGCCACACCCTCGAGCACTCCACCCACGATGTGGGCGGCGCAGGCATCGACAACCATGGCAAGGCCCTGCCGGACTCGACCCTCGAGGCCTGCCGCGCCGCGGACGCCATCCTCTTCGGTTCCGTCGGCGGCCCGAAGTGGGAGAAGCTGCCTCCGGCCGAACAGCCTGAACGCGCCTCCCTCCTCCCCCTCCGCAAGCACTTCACGCTCTACGCCAACGTTCGTCCCGGCCTGCTGCTGAAGAACCTCATCGACACCTCCCCGATCCGTCCCGACCGCATCCCGAACGGCGTCGACATGGTCTGCATCCGCGAACTCACCGGCGGACTCTACTTCGGACCGAAGTCCACCACGACCCTCGCCGACGGCGACATCGAAGCCATCGACACCATGGTCTACCGCAAGTCGGAGATTGAACGCATCACCGACGTCGCCATCGCCACCGCGCGCGCCCGTCGCAAGCACATCACCCTCGTCGACAAGGCCAACGTCCTCCAGACCTCCGTCCTCTGGCGCAAGGTCGTCGCCGACCGCCTCAAGGCCACCGCGCCGGATATCACCCTCGCGGTCATGTATATCGACAACGCCGCGATGCAGCTCATCCTCAAGCCCTCGCAGTTCGACGTCCTCCTCACCGAGAACATGTTCGGCGACATCCTCTCCGACGAGATGGCCGTCATCT
>CAINSX010000066.1 GCA_903853185.1 uncultured Opitutia bacterium | reverse complement strand
GACCTTGGCGGGGGCGTCGAGCTTCTCTCCGGGATCATGCGCCCGCTCGCGGATTCGTCGCGCGAGCTCCATCGCGGCGGCAAGTTCCGCGGCCTTCGCAGGGCCAAGCCCGTGGACGCGGCCGAAGTCATGCGTGTCCCAGGTCGCCAGCGCGGCGAGCGAACCCGACTCCGCCAGTAACGACGAGGCAACGACTGGCGCCGGCGCCCCCTTGGTGCCGGTGCCGATGAGGAGTTCGATGAGCTCGGCGTCGAGCAAAGCGCGCGGACCAAGCCTTACCAGCCGCTCGCGCGGACGATCCTGAGAAATCATCCCACCACGCTGGCGACGGCGGGACCGCACTCAAGCGGACCTATCACCCAGCGGTTCCACCCAGGCGACGGTAGTGGGCCAGGACCTTACCGTAAGCAGGCGTCAGAGCTTCGAGGGACGAGACGTTGAGGCCGAGGTCCTTGATCAAACCATCGCGCAAGCCGTAGATCCAGGCGTGCACCTCGACCTTCTGCCCGCGGGCCCACGCGTCCTGCATGACGGTGGTGTGGCAGACGTTGGCCGCCTGCTCAATGACGTTGAGCTCGCAGAGCGTGTCCAGCTTCTCGACGGGCCCCAGGACGGACTCGACCGTCAGGGCGTGCTTGTGATGCACGTCGCGCACATGGCGCAGCCAGTTGTCGACCAGGCCCACCTTGCGGCGCTCGAGCGAGGCCTGCACGCCGCCGCAGCCATAGTGACCGCAGACGATGACGTGCTCGACCTTGAGGACGTCCACGGCGTACTGCAGCACGGAGAGGCAGTTGAGGTCGGTGTGCACGACGACGTTGGCGACGTTGCGGTGCACGAAGAGCTCACCGGGCAGCAGTCCGACAATCTCGTTGGCCGGGACGCGACTGTCGGAGCAACCAATCCAGAGGTAGCGCGGAGTCTGCTGCTTGGAAAGCGTCTCGAAGAACGAAGGGTCGCGGCGACGGACCCCTTCCGACCACTCACGGTTTTTCCCGAACAGGTTTTCGATGGAAGACATCGAAGTCACTTACATTGGGGAAACCCTTGAGCGAGCAAGCGAATAGGTGGAATATCCCGGACACCATGGAACCAGCCCTGCTCCGCACCACCCTGCTCACCGTCGCCATGCTGACGGCCTCGAATCTCTTCATGACGTTCGCCTGGTACGGGCACCTCCGCACGATGCAGCAAAGCCCGTGGTGGTCGGCCGCCCTGGTAAGCTGGGCCATCGCGCTCGCGGAATACCTGATCATGGTGCCGGCCAATCGCCTAGGATATGCCGGCGGACTTTCCGGGGCCCAATTAAAGATGATCCAGGAATGCGTCACTCTCCTGGTTTTCGTGCCTTTCATGGTCTGCTTCCTCGGGGAGAAATGGAAATGGGACTACTTATGGGCCTTTTTCTGCATCCTGGGGGCGGTCTTCTTCATCTTCCGCCCGGACAGGGGTTGAAACTCCGCCCGCCCTGTGGTGTATTATCCATAACATGAAGACCAGCCTCCTCGCCCTGCTCGCCGCCGCCGCGCTCGCCTCGGCCGCCAACACCACCAAGGGCGGCACCTCTAAGACCCCGAGCACGACCCCGACTTCTAGCACGGGTACCGTCGTCGTCGATCAGCCTCAGGCCACAACCGAAAAGAAGAAGACCAAGAAGGAAGCTGCCGGTGCGCTCGCCGAACCGGTCTCTCTCGTCGGCGACTCCGTCGACGCCGCCACGCAGATCGCGATGGAAGCCGCCAAGGTCGCCCAAGCGGAAGCCGACAAACTCGCCGCCATCGGCACCGACAAGGCCGCCTCCCCTTCCAACGCCAAACTCGCTGAAGCTGCTGTCGTCGCAGGGGCCACCGCCGCCAAGGAACTGAAGAAGGCCAAGAAGGAAGTAGACGCCGAGAAGACGGAAGAAAAGAAGCCTGACGCCGAAGCGCCGAAGCCGGCCGCCAAGCCGACCGCCAAGAAGGCGGCCAAGGAAACTCCGGCGCAGTAAGCAACCTAAGCTCCCAAAACGCCCCGGATGACGGGGCTTTTTTGTGCCCTATCGGGATGCTTGAAACTTCCCCGGCCTTCCGCTGTATCATCCGTATCCCCATGAAGCTTTCCGTCCTCGCCCTCCTGCTCACCGCCGGCTTCGCCATCGCGGCCGAACCAGCCAAGGAGACTCCGGCCGCTCCGGCTACTCCGGAACCGAAGCCCTTCTTCGACCCCAACGCTCCGGCCCCGACAGTCGATCCGACCAAGCCCGCGCCGGAACCCTCCATCCCCTCCCCCGAAAAGAAGAAGCCCGTCGTCCCCGAGCGGAAGAAGAAGGAAAAGAAGTAAGCGGACACGAGGTAGGGACGTGATTGCTCGCTCAACCGTGTATCGAGGTAGGGACAGCACCACGTGCTGTCCTAAGCCACCGCAAGGCGACACACGTTAGGACGCGATAGTGATCACGTCCCTACCTCAAGACAGCCGCAGCACTCAAAGGGAACCCGGAGACCGGATGATTGGCTGGGGGGCATAAACTTTCAGGTCTCGGGTCTCGGCACCAGGTTC
>CAINSX010000065.1 GCA_903853185.1 uncultured Opitutia bacterium | reverse complement strand
GGCGCCGAGCACGGCCTTGGTCCACTCGCCGGCGGAGCCGTCGATGCGCGCACGCGCGACCTCGAGATCGGCCTCGCGACGCCCGGCATCGAAGAGCGGCAAGTCTATGGAAGGAGTCAGCGACCAGAAGCTGGACGAACCGCGGCCGACACGCGAAGCCGGATCAGCCTGCCAGCCGGCCTGGCCGTTGAGCGTGACGGAAGGATAGAAGTCAGCGATGGCGGCACCTTCGCGCGAGATCGCGGCATCCAGGCGCGCGGCGGCGGCGGCGAGGTCGGGGCGACGGAGCAGGAGCTCCGAGGGCACGCCGGCGCCGAAGGCGGGCATCGCGGCGGAACCTTTCGCTTCGGGAAGCTTCTCGCCGGGAGTGGAACCAATGAGCGCACGCAGTGCGTTCTCGGCGGAGGCAAGGCGACGACGGCCAAGACCTTCATCCACCTTGGCCTGCGCGGCGGCGAGACGGGCGGAGGAAAGCGGATCCGAATCCAGCAAACCAGCGGTGACGGTCTTCTCGACGATTTCCATTTCGCGGTAACGCGTGGAGAATTCTGTCTCGAGGAAAGCGAGCTGCTCGCGGGCACCGCGGACGGCGAACCACAGGCGCGCGACTTCGGCCGAGAGCGCGAGGTCAGCCTGAGCGGAGGTGAACTTCGCCGCGCGGGAATCCGATTCAGCGGCCTTCGTCTTGGCGGCCTCGCGGCCCCAAACATCAAGTTCCCAGGAGGCCTTCACGCCGACGGCACCCACATCGGTGCGTCGGGGGATGCCGAAGCCGACCGGCGTACGGCCGGTCTCGAGCGAGATGCGGGAGGATTCGAGGCCAGCACCCACGGAAAGGGCCGGCTGGTCACCGGCGTTGGCCACGATGAGGAGCGCGACCGCTTCGCGCTGACGGGCGCGGGCGATAGCGAGGTCGGGGCTGTTCTTGCGCGCCTGCGCGATGAGGTCGAGCAAGGCGGCGTCACCGAAAGCTTCGGCCCACTTCGCGTCGGCGACGGCTCCGGCCTGCGAGAACGCCGCGGGGGTGGCCGGCCCTTTCGGCTTCGCCATCGGATCGTGCGCGCAGCCCGTGAGGACCAGCGCTGCGAGGAGAAAGCTCTTATTTACCCGGAGCATTTTGGGAAGCGTCGATATAGACATCCATCTGCTGGCCGACAAAGAGAGCGCGCCCCGACGGGCGGTCGAACGAGTAGATTACCTGCAGGACGCGGGTGTCGACGCGCTCGATGCTCGCGCCGGTGAGCGACGTCTTCGGGATGACGAAGGGCTCGATGCGCACGAACTTGAGGGAGATGGAACGGTCCTTGCCGCCGGCGAGGGAGCTCTCGCCCTTCAGGTAGCCCTTGGCGGGGAGACCTTCGCGCATACGCGTGGCGAGCTGTTCATCGACGTCGCAACGGATCTGCAAGGTGGAGATATCGCCGAGGACAACCGGGGCCTTGGCACCGGAGACTACGAATTCACCGGCGCGGACGCCGACCTGAAGGACGGTGGCATCAATCGGCGAACGCAGCACAAGACGGTCGAGGAGTACCGAGGTCTGATCGAGCTGCGCCTTGGCGAGGGCGAGCTTCGCCTTCGCTTCCTTGGCGGCCATCTGGTAGGAAAGGAGTTCGGCGGCGGAGACCGCGCCGCTGTCCTTGATGCCGGTCCAGCGACGGGCG
>CAINSX010000064.1 GCA_903853185.1 uncultured Opitutia bacterium | reverse complement strand
GCCTGCACCATCGCGGCGACTTCAACCAAGCGGGCCATGTCGCGTCCCGGACGGACCGGAATCGTCATGTGCGGCACCTTGCGGCCGAGGATTTCGAAGGTCTCGACCTCAAGGCCTGAACGCTCTTCGTCCATGCCAGGCTGCCAGAGCACGAACGTGACCACGAGGTCGACGCGCTTCTCACGACGGACGGAACGGATACCGAAAATCGAGGCGACATTGATAATGCCGATACCGCGACACTCCATGTAGCCACGGTTAAGCTCCTTCGACGTGCCCTGCAGTTCGCGGTCGCCGATGAGCGTGACAATCACGTAGTCGTCGGCGACAAGGGAATGGCCGCGCTCGATGAGGGCCAGCGCGCATTCGCTCTTACCGACGCCGGAAGCGCCGCGAAGCAGCACGCCGACGCCCTTGATGTCGACCAAGGTGGCGTGGAGATTGGTGCGCGGGGCGAACTTCTCCTCGAGGAGCACCGTGGCCTCGGCCGAGAAATCCTTGGACTTAAGCTGCGTGCGAATCAGCGGGACATGATGACGGTCCGCGATACGCAGGAGCAGGTCATCGACAGGCAACCCGCGCGACACGACCACGGCGGGGATCTTCTTGAAAAAGACGTCGTTCAGCAGCTTCTCGCGCAACGGCGCCGTCTGGTCGGAAAGATAAGCCATCTCACCGGCGCCGAAAAGTTGCAGCCGCTTGTTGGCGAACTCCTTGAAATAGCCGGTCACCGCCAACGCGGGACGGTTCAGCGACTTCTCTGCGATCATGTTGTCGAGGCCCTGCTCGCCGGCGAGAAGCTCCATCTGGAGCATATCCTTAAAGGACTCGAAGAACTCTCGGACGGAGACGGATTCTGGGCGAGTATCGGGAGCGGGATCGGACATGGCGTCAGAGTTTGAAGCTTTCGCCCAGGTAGTGGCGACGGCTCTCGGGATTATTGACGATTTCGGAGGGAGTGCCAGACACAAGCACGCGCCCCTGGTGGATCAGATAGGCTCGATCCACAATCGAAAGGGTTTCGCGGACGTTATGATCGGTGATCAGGATACCGATACCGCGGGCCTTAAGCTTGCGAATGATTGACTGGACCTCGGCGACCGAGATCGGATCCACCCCGCTGAAGGGTTCGTCCATGAGCAGGAAGCGCGGATTGGTCGCCAAGGCGCGAGCGATCTCCAGGCGGCGGCGTTCGCCACCAGAAAGGGTGAAGGCGGGCTGACGGGCCAACTTCTCAAGTCCAAGGTCGGTGAGCTGCTGGGCGGTACGGTCGCGGCGTTCACGCTCGTTGAGGTCGAGCGTCTCGACGACGGCCATCACATTCTCCCAGACGGTGAGCTTACGGAAGATGGAGGCCTCCTGGGGAAGGTAACCGACGCCGTTGCGGGCGCGCTGCCACATGGGCATGCTCGTGACATTACGCCCATCAAGGAAGACACGGCCATGGGTAGCTGGGATGAGTCCGACGACCATATAGAAGGTGGTCGTCTTGCCGGCGCCGTTCGGCCCGAGCAGACCCACAATCTCGCCGGCATGCAGGGACAGGCTGACGTCTTGGACGGCGACCTTAGCGTCGTAATGCTTGGCCAAGGCTTGCGCCCGGATGACGCCCTTCTCGCTCATTTCGGCCATGGTTATAAAAGGAAGCGGTCAGCGTCCGTTGTCGAGGTTTTTGACCTCCGGCAAGGTGAAGTCGCGACCGAGGAAGATCTTCGGGCGGACCACCTGTCCGGGGCTGGCTTCGTCTGGCGCTGACTCCATTCGCCAAGCGCGGGTGTGCATGTCGTAGGTGACTTCCTTGGCGGGGACGCCTTCGTTACCAAGCTTATCGAGAATGCGTGCATCGCCCATGAGGCGCGCACTGCCCTTCTCCGGCTGCATCTCCAACGTGCGCCCTTTGGCTGTCGTCCCGGCGGCGGCGACGACCACGTTACCACGGCCGACGAGCTGGCGGGCCACGAGATGACCAGCCTTGTCCGGAGCCGCCATGCCTTCAAGCAGGTCGCAGGTGGCGGCGGTACCATCGGAATCCATCGCCACGGAACCACGGAGGAAGAACTTGGTGAGGTCGGGGGTCGTGAGCACCTCATGCGCGTCGGCGACAAACTCCACATTCTTGCCGCCGGTCGAGGTCAGGAAGAGATGCGGCCGCGTCGCGCCCGAGCCGCCAGACAGCGTGAGCAGGCGGGGGCGACCGGCCAGCGCATCCTTGGTCAACACTTCCTCAATCTGAACCGCCGGCGTAAGGTCGATGCGTTCGGCGGCGCAACGCAGGCCAGGCTGCGCGTAGCGGACATGACCGGACAAAATGGCTTTATTGAGTTCGAATTCCGAAGGCTTCTTCGGCTTGGACGTCGCGAACGCCACCATCTGATCCGACTCGGTGGTGACCGGACCGGCGACATAATGGACCGCCCCCATGAGCTCGACCTGCATGGCGCCGTCTTCGGTGACGACCACGACCTGATTGGCCTCGGCCAGTCCGGCAGCCGCGCCGATTTCTCCAGCGGGTAAGCGAATGGCCGCTCGAATGCCAGGGCCGGAACGAATCTCGATGCGATCCTTCAGCGCGTCAGTGCGAATCGAGAAGCCGGCCGCCTCCAGCCCGCGGGCCTCACGGATGCGCGGCAGTTCCTCAAGGTCGAGGATCCGCTTCGCGCGATCCCAACGGGCTTTGCCGGATTCGAATTGATTACCCTCGAGACGACCCTTCACGGCGCCTTCGGCCACGAGTACGCTCGTTCCGTCGCGCCCTTCGGAGGCAACCAGCCGACGGGCCGTAAGATTGGATTGGGTGGAGAGGAACGAAGCGTTGTCCTGGACCTCAACCTGCGAATTACCCGTGGAGGCCTCACGGCGGATCGTGACGAGTTCACCGGCAAGGTCGGCCGGTTCCTGCTGCTTACGCTGCAAGTGAAGGTTCACCTGTTTGCCGTCGCCGGCGTAGAGCTGCGTCAAGCCCAGCTTAGGCTGATGGCGCAGGCGCTGCGCGGCGGCCTTCAGTTCAGGCTCCTCGAGTTCGACATGCCCGATGAGTTCCGCGGAGTCGTCCTTAGGATCGAAAGTCGCGCTGTCGCCGCGTAAGGTCTGCTTATCGAGCACGCGAACCACGCGGCCCAAGGCGACGACAGAGCGGCAGGTAGCGTCACCGCCCGGCCCGTCGCTGACGAGGCATTCCAGTCGCTCACAGGTGGTACGCTCGCCGAAACGATCGGCGACCACGCCACCTTGAAAGACCATCAGCGTACCGCCTTCGACGGGAGAAGCGTCCATGCGGGGTGCACGGAGACGCAGGCGCTTGGACAGTGGCTTAGCGAGGTCGAGTTCGGCCGCGACATCGGCGAGGATCGCGAAGCTGTCGCCCTTGGGGGTCGAACGCCAACTCCAACCCTTGCCGGTCAAGTTGAACGCGGGGGACGACGATTGGACGGGACCGTTGCCTTGCGCCGCGCGACGAGCCGGGGCCATCGTGCCATTGGGGCTCATGAAGACGGCATAAGGCTTACCGCCGCGGAGCGATTGAACCTTGATGACGTCCATATCCCAGACGCCGGCCTCGGCGGTCGGACGCATGAACTTGGCGGTCGCTTCCCAAACCTTCTCCGCCTTCTCGTCTTCGGAGAACCCCGAGAAAGATCCACCGACGACCTGGCGAAAGGAGACGTCTTTCTGCTGCGCCATGGCTCCCACGGCCAGGAAGAGGCAGAGAAGGAAGGCTCGCATGGCCTTATGACATCCAGCGGCGAGGGCTAATCAAGCGATTATGCCTTCGGCGCCCGCGGAAACGGCCGATCAGACACGAAGGCGGGCATTTCGGCGGAAGCCAGGACCTCTCCGACGGCAAGTGGATATCCCGCGAGGAATTCGCCAGCCGGAAGCATCTTGCCGCCCGGTCGTTGCAGATGCGTGACGATCAGGACGCCTTGACGGCAAGCGATGCGCACGCCGGAGCGACCAGCGGCGACGATGGTGCCAGGCGCGGCGGGCGCCGCGGTATCTTCAGCCGATGCGGCACCGACCTTAATCAAGGCGGCGCGATGATCGAACGTGGAACCCGGCCAGCCTTCGACAGACAGGATGCGCTGACGTAACACGGTGGCAGGCTGGCGAAAATCTAGAGGGGCATCGGCGCGGGTCAGGCGACGGGCAAACGTAACCTTGGACTCATCTTGC
>CAINSX010000063.1 GCA_903853185.1 uncultured Opitutia bacterium | reverse complement strand
TTTCTTCAACGCCTCCGACGGCTTCGAGGCCGGAGTGTCATCGGCCATCACGCCGCGGCCTTTGAAGGTCTTCATGACCTGTTCGACTTGTTCGTTGCCCGCTTGGGGGGCATCCGCGGCTATGAGGCCAGCGGAGAGCAGTAGGAGTAAGGCCGAGGATTGCATCTTCACTTGAGAGTCATGGTCACACGCCGAAGTTCCATGACGCTTTTCCCGGGGATATCCGTGGCGCGTAGCCGCAGCTCACCTTTGCCAGGCTCGAGGCGGACTTCGCCGAGGACCATCGTGTGGAATGGCTTCATCAGGGACTCGCCGGTACCGCGCGGCACGACGTCCTGATCCGTGATCAGGGGCGGATCCCAGGCGTCGGCGACCTTGCCCTTAAGAATCGTGCCTTCGAAAGAGAGTTCGACCTTCGCACCGACGTCGGCCTGCGGGCAGGTGTAGTCCAGCGTCACGACATAGGTGCCGGCGGTCACGACTTCGATATTCCAGACGGCGGAGTCGGTCGGCTTCGTCCAGTTCACGAAGTAGGAAGAGTTGGGCGCTTTGCCGCTGCGGCGCATCTCGCCGCGCGGTTCGCCGTCGCGGGCGGGGAGCATCGTGATCGGGAATTCCCGATAGCCGATCGCGAGGGGACGAGGGTCGACGCCGCTGCCGGGGCCGTTGGCGGCCTTGCCCTTGCCTTTACCGCCCGCAGGGGTCGCGATGCCGAGTTCCTTGCGCCAAGCGGCGACCGCGGTGATCAGCTCCTTGGCGAGGTCGGGTTGCTTCGCCTGGATCGGAGTGGTCTG
This sequence comes from uncultured Opitutia bacterium, assembly GCA_903853185.1. Taxonomy (GTDB): domain Bacteria; phylum Verrucomicrobiota; class Verrucomicrobiia; order Opitutales; family UBA953; genus UBA953. Next base: position 1,795 of record CAINSX010000063.1, on the reverse strand, counting down.
GCCCGGATCGGCGACCATGTCGAAGAGGTTGCCGGCGTTGTCGAGGCGGTGCGTCTGCGTGCGTACGCTGATGTTGTTGGCCCAGGAATTGAAAATATACCGCGGCGCCCAGTCCGCGTCGGAGCCCGTGCGTAGCAGCGGCGTCAGGTCGCGGCCGTCGAGCGGCTTGTCGCCGACACGTTTCACGCCGGCGAGCGTGTGGAGCGTCGGGTTGAGGTCGATGGCGCCGGCGATGGGCTTCACCTGGGAGCCCGCGGCGATCTTGCCCGGCCAGCGGATGAAGAGCGGGGAGCGGACGCCACCTTCGTCGGTCATGGCTTTCTTGCCTTTCATGCCGCCGTTCCAGCGCGAGGTGTTCGGTCCGTTGTCGGAGAAGTAGACAACGATGGTGTCGTTCTCGAGGTTCAGTTCCTTGAGCTTGGCGAGGATGCGGCCGACGTTGCGGTCCTGGTTCTCGAGCATGGCCCAGACGCAGCGGGTGGCGTCGGCTTCCTCGTCCTTCGGGTTGGTCGCGGTCTGGGTGATGGGCTTATCCTTGAAGCGATTCCAATCCTCGGGCGGCACGGAGAAGGGCGAATGCGGCGTGGTGAACGGAACGTAGCACAGGAAGGGTTTGGCCTTATTGCGATCGATGAACTGCAGCGCCTTCTCGGTCAGGACGTCGACGATGTAGCCTTTGGAGGACTTCATGACGCCGTTGTGCTCGAGCGGAGCATCGAAGTATTCGCCCCAATGGCCGGAGGTGTAGCCCCAGAAGGTATCGAAGCCGCGGGCGAGCGGATGATAGGGCCACTGGCTGCCGTTGTGCCACTTGCCGAAGATGCCGGTGACATAGCCGGCGGCCTTGAAGGAATCCGCGAAGGTCTTCTCGTCGAGGTTCATGCGCTCCTGGCCGGTGGAGACGCCGTAGACGCCGAGGCGACGGTGGTAACGGCCGGTCAGGAACTCCGAACGGGTAGGGGAGCATACCGGCTGCACGAAGAAGCGGTCGAAGTGCGCGCCGGCTTTGGCGAGCGCGTCGATGTTCGGCGTGGCGAGCTGGTGGTTGCCGTTGAAGGAATAATCGCCCCACCCGGCGTCGTCGGCGAGCAGCACGACCACGTTGGGCTGCGTCGCGGCGGTGAGCCGGATGACGACGAGAAGCAGGCTGGCGAGGAAGAGGCGCATGGGTTATTTCTTGGCCGGCAGGTAGCCGAGGGAGACGAGGAAGTCGTCGGCGGCCGCGAGGGTCTCGGCGTACTTCGACTTGTTGAAGAAGCTGTGCTTCTCGCCTTCGTAGCCGATGAGGTCGCAGCGATTGCCGGCTGCCTTCATGACCTCGGCGAACTTCTCCACGGTGGTGTAAGGAACCGTGGTGTCGGCCTTGCCATGGAAGATGATCGTCGGCGGCACGCCTTTCTTGACGTGATGGAGCGGGGAGATCTCGGTGGGTTCGCAGCCGAACTTCTCCTTGTCGAGGCCGGCGCCGAAGCCCTTGAGGTCAAGGCCGGGAAACGGCGCCATCACGGTGCCGGGGTTGAAGAGCACGAGCGCGTTGGGTAGGCAGGAGACCGACTTGTCGTCCTTCGCGGTGTCGAGTCCGGGCAAGGTGGCGACCGCGGCGGCGAGGTGTCCACCGGCCGAACCACCGCCGACGGCAATACGCTCCGGGTCGATGCCGAGGCGCGCGGCGTTGGCGCGGACCCAGCGCACGCAGGCTTTGGCGTCGGACACGCAATCGGCCGGCTTAGCGTCCTGTCGCGTCTTCACGCGATAGTCGGCGACGATGGCGATCATGCCGCGGGAGGCGAGGTGT
>CAINSX010000062.1 GCA_903853185.1 uncultured Opitutia bacterium | reverse complement strand
GCGTTCGGCGTGGCGAACCAATATGCTTCCGCGCCGGGAACCGTCGCCATCGAGGAGTTCCGCGACCTCGTGCGCGCCTGTCATGAGGCCGGCCTCACCGTCATCATGGACGTGGTGCTCAATCATTTCGGTTCGCCCAACGGACTCGGCGCCATCGACGCGCCGTATTATTATCGCGTCGACCCGCAGGGCGAACTGACGAACTGGAGCGGTTGCGGCAACGACGTCCGCGCCGAAGCGCCGATGTTCAAGCGGCTCGTGCACGCCGCGTTACGTCATTGGACTGAGACGCTGGGCGTCGACGGTGTGCGCCTCGACCTCGCCGAGCTGCTCGGCACGCCGCTGCTGCGCGAGATCGAGGCCGATTTCCGGGTGCGCGCCCCGCATAAGATTCTCATCGCGGAGCCGTGGAGCTTCCGCGGGCATGCGGCCCGCGACCTCGATGACAGCACCTGGACCAGTTGGGATGATGCATTCCGCGAGTTCCTGCCGGCCTACGTCCGCGGGAACGCCAAGGCCGCCGACCTGCTGCATCACGTCGCCGCGTGCGCCATCCGTCCATCGGCTCGCCTGCGTTACGCGCAGTCGCACGACGATATGGCTTGGCTCGATCGCATTACCGAGCGGGCCGGCTGCGACGCCTTGGATCCCGCCCCGAACGATGTCCTGCGCACGCGCATGATGCATGTCATCCTCTTGTGCGCCGCGGGGGTGCCGATGCTCTGCGCCGGCCAGGATTTCCTCATGACCAAGCGGGGGGTGAGCAATACCTGGCGTCGCGGGGACCTGAATCGCCTCGACCCGGTAAGACTAGATCGCTTCCGCGCGGAACATGAGTTCGTCGCCCGACTCGTCGGTTTCCGCCTCTCGGCGGCGGGTGCGGCCATGCGCCCACGCCAAGCCGTCTCGGCCGGCTGGATGCAGGTCACGCACCAGGAAGGGGGCGAAGCCTTCGTCGCTATCCTCAACGCCGACGGGGCTCTCGGGGCCGGCCGGGTGCTCCTGGCCTGCAATCCCCACGGGCATGAGGTTAGCCTCGACCTACCTCGCACGGGCCACTGGACGCCTGTGGTGCTCTCGCCTTTCCCGTCCTGCCACCATGCGCCGGGTCCCGTTCCGCGGATCGAGGCGGGCAGGGTGGTTTTGCCTCCTTTGGCCTCCGCTGTCTGGTCCGCTGGCGCCTGATTCGCATTCTCGCTTGCCAATGCGGGGTGGCAGGGCCTTTTTCATCCCTTTCCCGCTCCCGCGAGAACCCACTCTTCTACACACCATACCATGGCCACCAAAGTAGCTATCAACGGATTCGGCCGCATCGGCCGTCTCGTCTTCCGCGCCCTCGTCGAACAGGGCCACCTCGGCACGACCTTCGACGTCGTCGCCGTCGGCGATATCGTCCCTGCGGACAACCTCGCCTACCTCCTGAAGTACGACTCCACGCAGGGCCGCTTCAACGGCACCGTCTCCTCCAAGAAGTCCTCCCCGGACAAGCTGGAAGACGACGTCCTCGTCGTGAACGGTAAGGAAATCCTCGTGGTTTCCGCCCGCACCCCGGCTGAACTGCCTTGGAAGGCCCTCGGCGTCCAGGTCGTCATCGAGTCCACCGGTCTCTTCACCGAAGCCGCCAAGGCCAAGGGTCATATCGAAGCCGGCGCCAAGAAGGTCATCATCTCCGCTCCGGCCAAGGATGAAGACATCACCGTCGTCATCGGCGTCAACGACGACAAGTACGACGCAGCTGTCCACCACATCATCTCCAACGCTTCCTGCACCACGAACTGCCTCGCGCCGCTCGTCCACGTGCTGCTGAAGGAAGGTTTCGGCGTCGCCGAAGGCCTGATGACCACCGTCCACGCTTACACCGCTACCCAGAAGACCGTCGACGGTCCGTCCAAGAAGGATTGGAAGGGTGGCCGTTCCGCCGCGATCAACATCATCCCGTCTGCCACTGGCGCCGCCCGCGCTGTTGCTCTCGTGATTCCGGAAGTGAAGGGCAAGCTGACTGGCATGGCCTTCCGCGTGCCGACCCCGACCGTCTCGGTCGTCGATCTCACCGTCAAGACCGTCAAGGAAACCTCCCTCGCTGAGATCAAGGCCGCCCTCAAGAAGGCGTCCGAGACCTACATGAAGGGCATCCT
>CAINSX010000061.1 GCA_903853185.1 uncultured Opitutia bacterium | reverse complement strand
GCGCGATGGTAGTGGTACTCGTGACCGAAGCCCGTGTGGCCGCCCTTGGGGTCGAGCGGGGCGATGTTCTTGAACGCGGTGATGCGATCGACCGGTTCCGGTGGGAAGAAGCGGATGCCGTTGGTGCTGATGCCGAGGCCCGAGCGCGGGGAGAACTTCGCCTGGCGGAGAGGGGTGACCTTCTCGGAGGCCTTCGGATTCTTAGGCAGGAAGATCGTCACGATCTGTTCGAGCGGCTGCAGCTCGATGACTGAATTCGTGACGCCATCTTTGGCGGCTTGTTCGTAAGTCCAGCCCGCGAGTTCTTGGCGCGCGACCTTGTCGAACTCCGTGCGGTCCTTCGTGCGGTGCACCGTACCGTCGGCGTCGAACATGTTCCAGCCGCGCTTGTTGAGGATCTTGAGATAGTCGGCGTCGACGCGGTACAACTTCTTGTCGACGGTGTCTTCCCAGTAGCCGCCTTTGTCCTTGAGCGTGGCCGGGGACCACGGGCCCATCGCGTGATCGTAGGGCAGAGAGCGGACGACGATTTTGTAGACCGTGGCCTTGGAGCCGTCGCTGAGGATGCCTTCGATCTCGGTGATCGGTTTCACCAGGGCGCGCTTGTCGAAGAGCGACGGCAGGTCGACGGGCGCGGCATGGGCGGCCAGGCAAAGGGTGGCGCCGACGAAAGAGAGCGATCTCATGGTCTAAGGATTATGCCACAAAAGGCCTTAACCCAAGATTAAGAGCCCTTTATTCCGAGCTGCTGGTCCCTTCGCTGCTCCGCAAGGGGCGCGGGTTCTGGAGCGAGCCAGGCTTGAAAAAGACTTTCTCCATGAAAAGCCCTCGGGCGGGAGCGGTCGGCACCTCGGCGGTGATCAGACGTTCCTTGCGGTAGGCGACGAGGCGTTCGGGAGGCATCTTGCCTTCGCCGACGCGGAGGAGGCCGCCGACGAGGCGGCGCACCATCTTATAAAGGAAGCCGCTACTTTCGGCGATGATCGTGATACGCTTGCCGCGCCGGCGAACGTCGAGGCGGCGTAGCTCCTTGACGGGGTTCTCTTTCTCCATGCCTTGGCCGTGGTTGGCGCCAAAGGCGAAGAAGTCATGCTTGCCGAGCAGAAGTTTGGCGGCTTGGCGCATCAGCTTCACGTCAACGGTCTTCATGCCTAATCCCAGGCAGAAGCGTGCTTCCCAAGGCGGTGGGTAGCCGTCGCAGATCTCGTAGCGGTAGCGTTTGCCTTCGGCATGCCAGCGGCAATGGAAGGTCGGTGCGACGCGCTGCAGCTGTGTCACCAGCAGGCCGTTCTGTTCGCACGAATTAATCGCGTGGACGAGATAGCTGCAGGGGTGGGGCCAGAAGGCGTCGAAGTGGAAGCGCTGGCCGACGCTGTGCACGCCGGAATCGGTACGGCCGCTGCCATGGATGACGATCGGGGTCTTCAGGATACGCGAAAGGCGTGCCTCCAGTTCGCCTTGAATCGAGAGACGCCCCGTCTGGACCTGCCAACCGATGTGGTCGGTGCCGTCGTAGGCCACCGTCGCCAGGAAGCGCTCGAGCTTCGGCGTGAAGGGTTTCTTAGGTTTGGCGGGAGGCATATCAGGAGCCAATACCTCGGCTGTTGAGGAAATCCTGGAGGAGGACGGCGGCCGCGCGGGAATCACGTTCGCCGGAGCGCGCCTGTTGCTTACGTTCGTTGGGCGAGCGCGCTTTCCGACCGCCGAGCTCGTCGGCTGCTTGGCTCGTGAGGGCTTCATCGACCTTCTCGATCGGAAGATTGAACCGACGGGTGAGTTCGGCCGCGAAGACATCGACCTCATCGCAACGCTTGGTGCGCTCGCCTTCGACCGACAGAGGGTAGCCGAGGACGAGCAAGGTGACCTTGAGGCGGGTGATTTCCTTGCCGATCTGGGCGAAGCGATCTTCGGAGCTTTCCGCGACCGCGGCGGGCAAAGGGAAGGCGAAGCCAAGTTCGTCGGCATGGCTCAGCCCGACCCGTCGGGAGCCATAATCGATGCCGAGGAAGACCTGTGCCACGGGGTCAAGTTGGGACACCTTGGCGGAATATTCAATCCGACACGTGGAAGGGGCGGTTTGACACCGCTCTGGGCGGGGGTTCCACTATTGGCATGTCCGCGGAACAGCGCCTGAGCGACCATGAGAGGGCCTTGTACTCCCGGCAGATTCGTCTGCCTGGGGTAGGGGAGGCCGGCCAACTGCGACTGCGTGAGGCCAAGGTGCTGCTGCTGGGTGCTGGCGGCCTGGGTTCGCCGGTCGGCCTTTACCTTGCCGCCGCGGGAGTCGGGCTCATCGGCATCGCCGATCCCGATAAGGTCGAGATTTCGAATCTCCACCGTCAGATCGTCCATGGCTTCGACACCTTAGGTCTCCCAAAGACCATTTCCGCCGCCGAGGCGCTCGGAGAGATTAATCCAGGGCTTAAGGTCGCGCTGCACCCCGAGGGTTTCACGGTCGAGAACGCCGCCGAGCTGGTCGCCCGCTATGATCTTGTGGTCGACGGCACCGATAATTTTGCGACCCGTTTCTTGGCCGCCGATGCTTGTGTGCTGGGCGGTCGTCCGCTCGTGCATGGCAGCGTCTTGCGCGAAGCCGGTCAGGTCGGCGTCTTCCTGCCGCGTACCGGCTGCTACCGCTGTCTTTACCCGACGATTCCTGACGCCGCTTCCGTGCCGACTTGCGCCGATGCCGGCGTCTTCGGGGCGACCTGCGGGGTCATTGGCTCCTGGATGGCCTCGGAGGTCATCGCCGTCTTACTTGGTAAGCGGACGGCCTCTCGCCTCCTGGTCATCGACGTCGCCGCCGGGACCTCCAAGCTAGTGGCCATGGCTGCCGACCTGGCCTGTCCCTGTTGCGGTTCCGCCCCCATCATCCGCTCGCTCGAGAAGTCCGCCTACGTGCCGACCCTTTGCCCGACCCTTCCCCCTATGTCCGAAACTCCACTTGAAGTGACCGTCGAAGAGGCCCAGAGCCTGCTGGCGGGTCCTAATCCGCCCCTCCTCATCGATGTCCGCGAAATGGACGAATATGCTGTCTGCCGGATCGAGGGCTCCCGGCTCATTCCCATGAACACCGTGCCCACGCGTCTGGCTGAGATTCCGCAGGACGTGCCGGTGCTGGTCCAGTGCCACCATGGTGGCCGGAGCATGAAGGTCACCCAGTTCCTTCGGGCCAAGGGCTACGCCCACGTCAGCAACGTCAAAGGCGGCATCGACGCTTGGTCAATCAAGGTCGACCCTAAGGTCCCGCGCTACTGAGCGAGACTAGGCTTGCCGACTCCCGCCCCCTGTTATTTTATCCCCGTTCTCACCATGAAGCGTTTCACCTTCCTTCTCGCCATCGCCGCCTTGAGCGTCGGTTGCACTTCTCGCATCCCCTCCGGCTTTAACCCGCTCGACCGCCCGACCGGCGGAAATGGTGGCTCTGGTATGGACCCTCTCCCTGACAGCGCCCGTCGTCGCGCTCTTGCCGCGCAGATTCTCTCGGGTAATCCTCCGCCTGAGTCGATTCTCGCCACCGTCTACTTCGATTTCGACAAGTACACCGTATCCGCCACCGAGCGCGCCAAGATCGACGCTATCGCCGGTCGCGTGAAGGCCACCGAAGTCATCATCGCTGGTTACACCGACCATTTCGGCACGGAAGAATACAACCTTGGCCTCTCTGACCGTCGCGCCCAGTCCGTCCGCGAGTATCTCGTCAAACTTGGCGCCAGCGAAGCCAAGTCCGAAATCATGGCCCTCGGTTCGCAGCATGCTGACAAGAACGCCGCAGGTCGCCAGTCCGGTGCCAAGGATCGCAAAGCAATCATCGTCGACGTCAATTACTCTGGTCCGGTTTCCGCTCCGGCCGCCAAGCAGACGACTCGCCCGGCCGCCGCTCCAGCTTCTGGTGCTCCTGCTCCGGTTACCGCTCTCTGAACCTTCGGGTTCGGAAAGCAAAAGGCCCGCCGAACGGCGGGCCTTTTTGTTGTCCGACTTCTCCGGCTTACGGGAGCGTCGCGTAGAGGTAAGCGAGCGTGCCCACGAAGAGCACTGCAGCCACTAGTTTGGCGCCGCGGCGTTCATTGTCCGAGCGATGCAGTGCTCCCCAGCGGCCGAGCACCCAGCAGGAGGTGGCGATGAGCGCGAGTCCGAGCGAAGCATCGCGCACCCAGGCGGCGTCCTCGACGAGCGCGTTGAGCACCCAGAGCAGGTAGAGGGCGTAGGCGAAGAGCGGGAAGGACATGCCCTGCTTCAGGGATTCCATCCACTCGCCTGGTCGCGGAAGCATCGCGGCGAGGCGGGGGAAGAGGGAAAGCAGCAGGTAAGGGAGGGCCATGCCGAGGCCGATCACGGTGAAAAAGAGCAGCGTCTCGCCCGTGGAGCGTTCCTTGTCCAAGGCGAAGCCGAGTGCGGCGCCGAGGCCGGGGGCCGTGCAGGGAGTGGCCACGACGGTGGCGAGGACGCCCGAAAGGAAGGTCGCGACGCGGCCGTCGCCTTCACCCGCGGAGACGCCGCCGAGACCGACGCCGATCTCGAAAACTCCCGCGAGCGAAAGCCCGAGCACGATCATCAGCACGCAGGTGCCGAGCACGAAGCCTGGAGACTGCATCTGGAAGCCCCAGCCGACGGAGTTACCGCCGGACTTGAGTCCGATGATGAGCAGGGCGAGGGCGAGGAAGCTGGCGATCACGCCGGCGGAATAGAGCAGGCCGTTGAGGACGACCGTGCGGCGCGAGGCGCCAGCTTCCTTGGCGAAGCCGAGGACCTTGAGGCCGATCATCGGGAAGACGCACGGCATCAGGTTGAGGAGCACACCGCCGCCGAACGCGAGCAGCAGCCAGAAGCCGAAGGCATGCGTCGTCGTCTCGGCCTGATAGGCCTTGCCCGCGGAGACGGCCTTGAGGGCAGCGATGACTTCTGTGCCGGTGAGGGCCTCGGAGAGAATGGCGGGGGGGAGTCCGGCCTTGAGGAACACGTTCAGCGGGATACCGGTACGGCCGTATTTACGGAGCTCTTCGGCGATGACGGCGTCCTTCTTCGTCCAGTCGGCCTTAAGTAGTACGACGCCGGAGGTCGTTAGGGCCGCCGCGACATCGTCCTGCTTGTAGACGCGTTTATTGACCTGGCAGGTGGCGCACCAGCGGGCGGTGAAGTCGACGTAGACGATCTTGCCGTCCGCGAGGGCCTTGGCCTGCGCCTCGGGGGACCAGGGCTGCCACTCGATGCCCCCCGCATGAGGTTGGGCGGTTTCGGCCGCCGTCGCCTTAGTAGCGGCCGACCCTAGCTTCACATTGATATCGACGAAGCCGCCGTCTTCCGAGCGCGTGGTGAAATTGAGCGGGCCCGAGTTGAGCGTCTCCGTGGCGTCTCTCAGTTCGATGGTCAGTTTTCCATCGGTCCTTTTCTGCATCACCGTCGCATTAGGCGTGACGAAGTTGCGTTCCGGAAACCAGAGTTCGGCCAGCTTGTGGTCGGTGGGCAGGACGACCGTGAGTGTCTTGCCGTCGCTGGAGCCAGTGGTCGAGATCACCTTGCGGAAATGCGGGTAAAGCTTTGGGTTGTATTTATAAGCAGCATTACCGGAACCGACCTTGAGCGTCAGCTCGACGAGCGTGTCGTGCGGCCAGCAGCCCTTGTCGTCGCACTCGAGCCATTCCGCCTTGCCCTTGAGCGTGACGGCTCCCGTCTTGCCCGTCGGGATGGCGACTTCCATTAGGATCAGCGTCTCGTCCTCGTAGACGAAGTTCATCACGCCGGCTTGATCGAGCAGTTTGGGGCCGGGCCAGATCATCGGGCTGACGTCCGTGCCGGATTTCTCAGTCCATTCTACGGTGGGCGAGGCGCCGGCGTCACCGGGGTTCTTCCAGTAGATATGGAAATGCGGGTCGCAGCGGTAACGCAGGGCGATGAGGGCCTTTTCGCCGGCCCGGACCTCGGGCGTCAAGTTGACCAGGTCGACCTTGGTACGGACGGCGGCGCTCAGGTCGCCGAGGAGGGCGAGTAGCGAGAGCAGACCGAGGGCGAGGAGTCTCATGGGCCTAACTTGGGCTTAAACCCGGCAGGAAGCAAGGCGTCGGAGGCGCCTCAGGGGACCAGGTGGCAGGGCAGCAGGGCCGCGTCGCTCATTCCGTGGATGATCTTCTTATCCGCGGGGCAGAACGTCGAAAGAATGCCGGAAAGTTCGACCGTATCATTATCCACGAAGAAGTAGGGGCAGAGGCGAACGCGTCCATCGGCGGGTACAATCGAGCCGTCGTCGGCATAGACCGGGTGGGTCAGGCGCGACGGCTTGTGGTATTCCTGCATCACGTGGAAGGTTTCGTTCTCGGGGTTGAGCGCATTCTCGATGGCCTCGAGCCATTCTTCGCGGGAGACGTCGCTGCCGAGGGTCACCGAACGGGCGCCCCAGGCGGTCTCGTGGAACCCGCTGGCCTTGATGATCAGGTTGCGTTCGCGCTGGGAGGCCTCGGCGAGCTCGGTCCATTCGCGAATCGGGCGGCCGGCGAAGCCGGGGGCGTGGAGCACAGCCGTCGGCGGGAGTTCCGTCTTCTCCATGATCCAGGTCTGTGGGACGATGCGGAAGAGGGCCTCATGGTGATCCTCGGGGAGATTTTCTTTCCAGAACTCGGCGAGCTGCGGGTGATGCAGGAGGGCCAGGCCGAGCTTCTCTTCCTGGAACGCCTTCATGGGCGGCGTGAGCATCAGGGTGCCGGCCTCGACGGCGTTGAAGATGCCGTCGGCACCTTTCACGTTGGCGAGGTCGAAGAGCTCGAAGAAGCGGTAGAGGATGTCGATGCGGCGGGGGGCGCCATCGACGGGGATGTAGGAACCGTCGCCCATCTGCATGATCTGGGCGGGCGTGACGATGTGGACGTCATGGCCGAGAGTGCGGAGTTTTTCGCCGAGCCACTCGAATTCCGGGCGATAGGTCGCGGCTTCATCGCTGACGACGATGGCGACCAACGGGAATTTCTCCTTCGGCGTCAGGCGGGCGAGCGAGGCCATGAACCGGTCAGGCATGCTATTGGCACCGATGACGCGAGGGAAGTCCTCGGCGTAGACCTCGTTGAGGTAGGCCGTGAGGCCAACGCCGCCGGGAACGCTGTCCAGCTCGGTCATCGTGAAGCCTTGCTCGGTGATCAGCAGGTCAGGACGAAGCACGACTGGGCACTGGCCTTTGACGGCACGATGGCGGCCGTGTGCAATCAGGCCGGCGGGCTTATAGCGGTCGAGGTATTCGGCGACCCAAGGCGCGTAGACCTCACGGTTGCGAAGGATCTTCTTGTTCGTGAAGGAACGGACGTAGAGTCTTTCGAGCGCGCGGTGATAACTGAGGCAGGCTGAACCGATGCGCTTCAGGTCACGCAGTTGTGCTTCCGTGATGGGCCAGGGCTCCGGCGAAAGCTTCCAGATCTTCTCCGCGAAGAGCGGAGTATCGAGGAGCTTCTGGCGGAGGATGTCCCGGCTGGGCATGGGGGCGGAGGACTTAGTCCTCGATCTTGATATCCTTGTTGCGCGTGCGCGGGCCGCCGGCGCGGAGCCAACCGTTGATGAACGCGTCGATATCGCCGTCCATGACCGCCTGGATGTTGCCCGTCTCGACCCCGGTGCGGAGGTCCTTCACCATCTGGTAAGGCTGGAAGACGTAGGAGCGAATCTGGTTACCCCAGCCGATATCGCCCTTCTCGCCGTAATATTTCTCCATCTCGGCACGTTTGTCGTCGATGGTCTTTTCGTAGATGCGGGCGCGCAGGATCTTCATCGCGAGCGCGCGGTTCTTGACCTGGGAGCGTTCGCGTTGGCAGGCCACGACGAT
>CAINSX010000060.1 GCA_903853185.1 uncultured Opitutia bacterium | reverse complement strand
CTCCTTCACCGCGTCGGCGATGGCCTTGCCTTCGGCCCAGGTCTTCGCGAGCGGCTTCTCGCCATAGACGTCGATGCCGGCGCGGAGGAGCGCGCAGCTGATGACGCCGTGCCAGTGGTCCGGCAGGCCGTGGACGGCGGCATCGGGCTTTTCCTTCGCGAGGAGCTCGCGGAAATCGGTGTACTCCTTCGGAGCGGCCATACCCTTCTTCACCACGGCTTCGGAAGAGGACTTCAGCACGCGGCGATCGACGTCGCAGACTGCGATGACCTGGACGCCCTTCTTGGACATCAACTGACGCATGTCGCCGCCGCCCTGCGCCTTGAGGCCGAGGCCGACGAGCTGGAGGCGATTGCTCGGGGCGACCGTGCCATCCTTGCCGAGCGCGGAAGCCGGGATGATGGAAGGGAAACCGAGGATAGCGCCGGCAAGGACGGTGTTCTTCAGGAACGAACGGCGGTTCAGTTGGGACATCGAATTAGGGGTAGGGATAGGGGTGGGGGTAGGGGTAGCCTTAAGACAGAGATATAGAGGGAAACGTTCCGAGGAAAGGAGGGAAAGCGGCTTCGAGGACACGAGGGCCGGAGGGCAAGAGGACCAGAAAAGGCATGCGCTCAAAGGGAAACCGGATAGTTAGGTGGCAGGACACAATTTCAGGTCCCGGGTCTCGGCCATCGGGTATCGGGTACAGGTGCTCGGGTTCAGGTACAGGTCCGGGGTACTTCATTCCCAACCGCCAACCGCTTCCACCTATCATGGGTAGGGCCGACCATCCTTGGTCGGCCGCGGCCAAGCAGGGATGCTTGGCCCTACCTAGGAAATGACTCTGCTTAGCAGAGGCCCCCTCTGTCTCCCTCCCCTTGTCCACTTGCCCACGTGCCCACTTGCCCCCTAATTAGAACCATGCGCTCCCTCCTCGCTCTCCTCCTCGCTTCGGTAGTCGCCCTCGCCGCCGAACCGAACCGCGCCTTGGTCTTCTCAAAGACCGTCGGCTTCCGCCACAAGGATTCGATCCCGCTCGGCAACGAACTGCTCGCGAAGCAATTCAAGGCCGCCGGCCTCGAGGTCGACATCACCGAAGACGCCGCCGTCTTCACCACCGAGAACCTCGCCAAGTATCGCGCGGTCGCCTTCATGAGCACCACCGGTGACGTCATGGGTGACGTCGTCGCCAAGGATGCTTCCAAGGAAGCCAAGGCCGCCTCCGAAAAGGCCGCCGTGGCCCGTCGCGCTGCTTTCCAAGTCTGGATGGAAAACGGGGGCGCGTTCGTCGGCGTGCACGCCGCCTCTGACGCCGGTGCGGCCGAGAAATACTGGCCATGGTTCGCCAAGATGATCGGCGGTCTCTTCAACGGCCATCCCGCCCAGCAGGTCGCGGTGCTCCATCCTCTCGTCAAGGACCACCCCGCCAACCTGCATCTGTCCGCCGAGTGGAAGCGCAAGGACGAGTGGTATGGCTTCAAGAATCTCGACGCGGACAACAAGGTCCTCCTCGAGATCGACGAGAAGTCTTACAACCCGGTCAAGGGCAAGGAGATGGGCGAACACCACCCCATGACCTGGTGCAAGGACGTCGGCAAGGGCCGCATGTTCTACACCGCGCTCGGCCACACCAAGGAATCCTTCTCCGAGCCCGAATTCATCCAGCACCTCAACGGCGGCCTGCTCTGGGCGCTGAAGAAGTAAGCGTCGCGGCTAAGCCGCAAGGGGTTCTGCTGGCATGGTGATCTGCTGCGAGGCAGAGTGAATGGGCGCCTACGGGCGCCCTTTTTGTTTGGGGTAGGGCCGACCATCCTGGGTCGGCCGTGCGGCCAAGGAGGGATGCTTGGCCCACCCTCGATACAGGGACTCAAAGGGAAACCGGAGACCGGATAGTTAGCTGGGGGATTCATTTCAGGTGACAGGTGACGGCCACCGGGGCATCGGCCATTCGGAGCCCCGCGGACGATCCGAAATTGGGGTTGCGGCTTCGCAGCATGCCAGCATGCCAGCGTGTCCCCTCGCGGCCTCCGGCCGCGCTTGCTTCGCAGCGGTTCACCCTGCCAGCAGAACCCCAACGCACGCGTAGCGTGCGCTTACTTCACCCCTTCGAGCTTCTTGATCAGGCGGCCGAGGGCGCCTTTGGTCGTGGCGTTCGTGACGGCTTTCTCGGCATCGCGCAGGGCGGCGAGGTCGGAAGGCTGGGCGAGCTTGAGCAGGGCCTTCTGGCATTCGAGGCGCATGGACTCCTCCTTGATCGCGACGCACAGGGCGCCGGCGACGGAGCGGAGATTACGGCCGACCGCGGCCTTGATGAGCGCGTTGCGCGCAGGGATATCGGCCTTCGAATCGCTGATGCCGGCGACGAACGCGTCCGTCACGCCGGGGCCGGCGACCTTCACGAGCGCGTCTTGGATGTTCTCGGCGAGGGCTTCGTCCTTGGCGAGCGAAGCCAGCACCGGCACGGCCTTCGCGCCACCGACTTCGGCGAGCGCGAGCGCGGCCGGGATCCGGAGAGGCGAATCGGCCTTCGAAGCCAGGGCGGCGACCTGGGCGGTGGCGCCGGAGGCCTTCGCTTCGGCGAGCGCGGCGAGCAAGAGCTTCGCGGTCTCGACGTCGGTCGAACCGAGCAGTGTTGCGACTTCGCCGGTCAGCGGAGAGGTCGGCTCATCGACGAGGCGCTCACGGATGTCATCGACCGCGGCGAGACGCACGGCGGCGGAAGCGTCGGCCTTCTTGAGCGCCTCAATGGACTTCGCGGCGCCCTTGCGGAAATCCTTCAGCGCAGCCGTGTAGGCGACGTGATCGACCGCCGGACGTTCGGCGGCGAACAGCGAGGCGGCGAAGAGGAGGGCGAGGAGGGAGCGGATCATGTGCGAATCAGGGGTAGGGGTAGGGATAGGGATAGGGGCAGGAGAGGCAAGGAGGGAGGGCATGACGTAGTCCTGCCCCTAACCTCACCCAAACAAAAAGGGCGCCCGTAGGCGCCCTCGTATATTCCCCGTGTCACCGTGCCCCCTTGCCCACGTGACCCTCGCGGCGCTTCGCGCCGCGCTTACTTCCGGCGGAATGGATAAAGCAACTGCGCCCAGTAGCCCTTCGGCACGGGGTGGCCTTCGATGCCGTAACCCGATGGCCACTGATCTTTCGGCAGGTGATAAGTGCCGAAGAGCCGGTCGTACAATGGGAAGTGGATGGCGAAATTGACGTCGATGGCTTCCTTGTCCGACCCGTGATGCCAGTGATGGAACTGCGGCGTGACGAACAGGTGGTCGACATACGGCAGGCGCCAACCGATATTGGAGTGAATCAACGTGGTGTAGACATACGCTACCAATACGTAGATCTCGACGGCCAGGGGCGTGAAGCCGAGGGCCAGCACCGGCAACGCGGTGATGGAGCGCATCAAGATGATCTCGAGGAAGTGCATGCGGGCGCCCGACATCCAATCCATACGCTGGGCAGAGTGATGGACGGCGTGAAAGTTCCAGAGCCACGGGATGCGATGGAAGGCGCGGTGGGCCCAGTATTGGAAAAAGTCGGCGGCCAACATGATGACCGGGAGCTGGATGACCAAGGGCAGCCCTCCGATCCAGTGACGGACGGCGCCGAGCGGGGAGAGACTGCCGACCAATTGCCCGGGGCCTTGCGGAAGGAAGGCCAGGGCCTGCACCATGAGGCTGCTGACAAGGACGTAGAAGACGTCCTCGCGCCATTCGTCACGGAAAATGGATTGGTCCTCCTTCTGCGGACACAGCCGTTCGATGGGGATGAAGATCAAGCCGGTGAACAGCACGTTGATTGCGAACCAGTCTAGGCCGAAGAAGATCGGCAAGGGGTGGGCCGAGTTGGCGGTAGCGACGGACTGGACGATGACCGTGGCCGACAGCGCCAACACGATCCCGGTGGTACCGAGGATCTTGGCTTCGCGCAGTGCGAGGCTCACGACCGAAGCGGCGAAGCCGCCCACCATCAGGAGGATAACGCCCAGCTTGAACCATTGGTTTTCCTGGAACGGGGTGATCTGGGGCGCGGTCAGCAACTGACCCGGCGTGCGCATCGAAATGACAAGCAGCAGTCCGGCGAGGCTCAGCCCGATACCCAGGACGCCGCTGGCCCAACCGGAACCGAAGACGCGTTCCGGGGCGGGTGATTCAAGTTCAGCTCGGAGCTTCCGATGCGTCTCATGGAAAGGCTTCATCAGCAGCGGGGTGTGGGGATGCAATCCCTCCTGAGGCGGTTACGCAAAGGTTAAGAAGGCCGATACATGCGTCGGCGATGGCAATCGCCGCCCTCCCAACAAAAAGAGCCCCCGGAGGCGCCCTCTTCTGATTGCTTCCGGCAAACCGGCTCTCTTAGTGTCCGCTCACGGGGAAGAAGTGTTACGGTAGCACAGCGGTCTCCAAATCCGCTGGCGATGGTTCGACTCCATCCTTCCCTGCCAATTTAAGAGTTGGGATCCGGTGGCGAAATCGCCGCGATGGCCATCGCGGAGAAGCCGCGAGGGGATATGCTGGCACGCTGGCATGCTGCGAAGCAGAGGCAGCGAGCAAAGGGAGACCGGAAACCGGGATAGATGCTTCGGACATTATATCCCCAGCCAATTATCCGGTTTCCCTTTGAGTTCCTATATCGATGGTAGGGCCAAGCATCCCTGCCTGGCCGCGGCCGACCAAGGATGGTCGGCCCTACCCGAGACAGCTATGTCGTGACGCGGTCCCGACCCTACCTAGCTACCAAACAAAAAGGGCGCCCGCAGGCGCCCTCATCACTTCCCCGTGTCACCATGTCCCCTTGCCCACGTGACCCTCGCGGCGCTTCACGCCGCGCTTAGTAACGATAGCTATCGGGCTTGAACGGGCCGGACTGCTTCACGCCGATGTAGGCGGCCTGTTCCTTCGAGAGCTTGGTCAGCTTGGCGCCGAGCTTGCCGAGGTGGAGGCGGGCGACTTCTTCGTCGAGGTGCTTCGGGAGGACGACGACGCCGGGCTTGGCCTGTGCGCGGGTCTCCCAGAGATGCAGCTGGGCGAGGACTTGATTAGTGAAAGAGGTCGACATCACGTAGCTCGGATGGCCCGTGGCGCAACCGAGGTTCACGAGGCGACCTTCGGCGAGCATGTAGAGCTGGCGGCCGTCCTTGAACGTGTAGCGGTCGACCTGCGGCTTGATGGTGTCCTTCTTCGCACCCTTGAAGGTGTTGAGACGCGTGACCTGGATCTCGTTGTCGAAGTGGCCGATGTTACAGACGATGGCCTGGTCCTTCATCTTGGTCAGGTGCTCGAGCGTGATGATGTCCTTGTTGCCCGTGGCGGTGACGTAGATGTCGGTCTTGCCGAGGGTATCTTCAACGGTCACGACGCGGAAGCCTTCCATCGCAGCCTGCAGGGCGCAGATCGGGTCGATCTCGGCGATCTGGACCGTGGCGCCGAGGCCGCGGAGCGACTGGGCCGAGCCCTTGCCGACGTCGCCGTAACCGATGACGAGGGCGACCTTGCCGGCGATCATGACGTCGGTCGCACGCTTGATACCGTCGACGAGGGATTCGCGGCAGCCGTAGAGATTATCGAACTTCGACTTCGTGGCGGTGTCGTTGACGTTGACCGTCGGCACGAGGAGGGAGCCCTCTTCGAGCATGCGGTAGAGACGCTTCACGCCGGTGGTGGTCTCTTCCGAGACGCCCTTCCAGCTCTTCACGACTTTATGCCAGTGGCCGGGCTTTTCCTTCGCGACCTTCTTAAGCAGGTTCTTGATGATCTGCTCTTCTTCGGACTCGGAAGCGGACCAGGCCCACTTCGAGCCGTTCTCGAGCTCGTAGCCCTTGTGGATGAGGAGCGTGGCGTCACCACCGTCGTCGACGATCAGTTCAGGGCCGTCGCCGTTGGGCCAGGTGAGCGCCTTCATCGTGCACTCCCAGTATTCGACGAGGTTCTCGCCCTTCCAGGCGAAGACCGGGATGCCGGCCTTGGCGATGGCCGCGGCGGCGTGGTCCTGCGTGGAGAAGATATTGCACGAGGCCCAGCGCACGTCGGCGCCGAGGTCGACGAGCGTCTCGATGAGGACGGCCGTCTGGATGGTCATGTGCAGCGAGCCGGCGATGCGGACACCCTTGAGGGGCTTACGCTTGCCGTGCTTGGCGCGCAGGGCCATCAGGCCAGGCATCTCGTGCTCGGCGACCTGGAGTTCCTTGCGGCCCCATTCGGCGAGGCCGAGGTCTGCTACTTTGAAATCAGTGAATTTTTTGGACATAAGAGCGAGGGGACAAGAGTTTGGAGTATCGAGTATAGGGGATAAGTTACTTGCTCAGGGCCTTATGGAAGGCGGCGAGCTTCGAGGTGACTTCCCAAGGCAGGCCCTTCTTGCCGAAGTGGCCGTAGTGGGTGGAAGCGCGGTAGATCGGACGACGCAGGTCAAGCTGGCGGATGATCTCGGCCGGATTGAAGAGGAACGTCGCCTTCACCGCGGCGAGGATCTGTTCGTCGGAGACTTCGCCCGTACCAAAGGTGTCGAGATGGATGCTGGTCGGCTCCGGGTGGCCGATCGCGTAGGCGACCTGCAGTTCGCAACGCTCGGCGGCGCCGGACGCGACGATATGCTTGGCGACCCAGCGGGCCATGTAGGCCGCGGAACGGTCGACCTTGGTCGGATCCTTGCCGGAGAAAGCGCCGCCGCCGTGGCGACCCATGCCTCCGTAGGAGTCGACGATGATCTTGCGGCCGGTGAGGCCGCAGTCGCCCTGGGGGCCGCCGACGACGAAACGTCCGGTCGGGTTGATCAGGTATTCGGTCTTCTTGCTGACGAGGGATTTCGGGAGGCTCTTGCGGATGACCTGCTCGATGCAGAACTTCTCAATCTGGCGATGGGAGACATCAGCGGTGTGCTGGGTCGAGATGACCACGTTCTCGATGGCGACCGGGCGGCCGTCTTCATAACGGACGGCGACCTGAGACTTGCAGTCAGGGCGGATCCACTCGGTGCCCTTGGCGCCGGACTTGCGGAGGCGGGCCAGCTCGCGGTTGAGGCGGTGGGCGAACATCACCGGGGCCGGCATGAGCTCAGGGGTCTCGGTGGTGGCGTAGCCGAACATGATGCCTTGGTCGCCGGCGCCCATCTGGGCGTGCTTCTTGCCTTCGGCCTTACGCTCGTCGACGCCCTGGGCGATATCGGGGGACTGCTTCGTGAGCAGGTTCGTGATGAAGACCTTGTCGGCGTGGAAGACGTCGTCGTCGTTCACATAGCCGATCTCACGGATTGCGGCGCGGACCACTTCCTCGAAGTTGACCTTCGCCTTGGTCGTGAGTTCGCCGGCGATGACCACGTGGTCGCTCTTGACCAGGGTCTCGCAGGCGACGCGGGAGAAACGGTCCTGCGCGTAGCAGGCGTCGAGGACGGAATCCGAGATGCTGTCGGCAACCTTATCGGGGTGGCCCTCGCCGACGGATTCGGACGAGAAGATGTAGGAGGCATGGGAGGCCATAAGGTCAGGGAAACAAAAGGGTAACCGAGGGGAAGGCAAGTGAGCATCCAAGTATCCAGATAGGAGGATATGTCATAGGGCGGCTAAAAGCCGCCCGGGGGAACTGCTGGCATGCTGGCAGGCTGCGAAGCAGGCGCGGCTGGGCCGCGAGGGGACAGGCTGGCATGGGGGAACTGCTGCGAAGCCGGACGAGATTTCGGGTGACAGGTGACGGGCACGGGAACCGGGAGTGCAGGCTCCGGCCGTTCGGGAGTCGGCCGCAGGATCCTGAAGCCGGCAGCCGATAGCCGAAATGCCGACACCCGAAATGCCGATGCCCAGGGGGCCGACACCCGACACCTGAGAATAGGTACAGCCATGTCGTGACGCGGTCCTGACCCTACCCAAACAAAGAGGGCGCCCGTAGGCGCCCTCTTCACTTCCCCATGTCACCGTGTCCCCTTGCCCACGTGACCCACGCGGCGCAAGGCGCCGCGTCAGCCTCCGATCGACTTCAGCGTGCCGAGATACTCGATCAGCGAGGTGAGTTCCTCGACCGTGAGGCCAGCCGCGAGGCCTTCCGGCATCATGGACTGCGGGAGATGCTTCTCTTCCTTCACGTCTGCGCGCTTGAGCTTGAAGACCTGGCCGGCGATATTGCGGAGGGTGATGACGCCATCGGCCTCGCCGGTGACGAAGCCCATCTGCGCGGTGCCATCCTTCAGGTCAAACTGGATGGTTTGGAAACCTTGGGCGACGACCTTGTTCGGGTAGAGCACGGACTCGACGAGGTATTCGCGAGGGAATTTCGCACCGGCGGCACCGAGGTAGGGCCCCTTCTGTTCGGCGGCGAGATCGATGGCGTGACAGGCGACGCAACCCTGCTTGGTGAAGAGCTGCTGACCCTGCTTCACGTTGCCATGTCCCTTGAGGACGGCCTTGGTGACATCGGCCAGATCGAGCTGCGCGATCTTCTTGCCCTTGCGGGCGAGCGCCTTCTTGCCCGCCTCGAGGGCGGCCTTCGCGGCGTTGTTCTGGAGGGCGTTGTCGCCCTTCATGCCCGCCTCGAGCTGCTTGTCGAAACCGGTCAGGCCGAGGTCGGCGATGGCGTAGAAGAAGCCGAGGTCGCGCGGGTTCTTGTTCACGAGGTTCTGGACGGACTTCTTCTGGTCGGGCTTGGACAGCGGGCTGTTGAGCACGTTAAAGAGCGCCTTCCAGAGGATCGTCGAGGTGGCGTCGTCGGCGCCGTCGGCGAGCGAGCGGAGCTTACCGACCTGCTTGAAGCGCTCGGAATCATAGACGAACTCGTTGACGAGCTGGATGGCTTCGCCGGGAGCGGCCGAGTCCTTGGACCATGCGCCAAGGATCTTCAGGCGGTTCGGGAAGTAGGGGTCGCCCTTATCGCCTTGGGCGATGTCGATCACGTGGAGAGCCTTGAAGCATTCGATCTTCTCCTTCCAGGAGCGCTTGGCCTGGACGGCGGCGTCAGTGAGCAGGAGGACGTCGGACGGACGGAGGTTGCCGGAGGCAATCGCGAGGCGGAGCGGATCGACGCCTTCGAGCTTGAGTCCGGAGATCGCGATGCGGTTCTTCGAGAGGACTTCGAGCGAGGCCATACGCTGGTTGCTAGGGAGCTTCGGGTAGGCGGCTTCGATGGCGGCATGGATGCGCGGGGTCGCGGACCATTCGGCAGGCTCGAAGTACGGGCCGCGGTCATCCGGGCGGGTGCTCCACCAATCCTTGTAATTCCAAGGCTTCTCAACGTGGTAGAGACGGGCGAGGGCGCCGACGGCGGCGATGCGCGTGGCTTCATCGCCCTTCTGTGACAGCGCGATCACGCCGTCGACGGAGGCGTCGGTGTGCAGCGCCTGCAGGACGCGGAAGGCGACGTAGCGCTTGGCAGGGTCGGAGGCGGCTTCGAGGGCGGCCTTCTCGTCGCCGAGCTTGATCAGGGCGTTGATCGCGGTATGGGTCAGTCGGTAGTGAGCGCCTTCTTCGAGCTTGGCTTCGTTGGTAGGCCAGGTGGCGGCGGCGGCGATGATCGCGGCGGACGCGTCTTTGGCACCGAGGCGCTGGAGGCCGATGAGGGCCTGCAGACGAACGCGCGGATTGGCATCCTTCAGGGCGTCGACAAACGGCTGCGTGGGCACGCCGTCGAGCTGGGAAGCGCGGTCGGCGAGGGCGCGCAGGGCGTACTCGCGCACGACGTCATCCTTCACGAGGCCGACGAGGGCCGCATTGGCCTTGGCGCCGAGCATCTGCTTGTAGGTGAAGATCGCGGCGATGCGGGAATAGGCGGCTTCCTTCGTGTCGGCGGCGACGGCGAGGACGGCGGGCGCCTGGTCGGCGTGGTCGTTCTCGATGAGGCGACGCGAGGTCTCGAGGCGCTGCACCGCGCTCTTGGAGCGGAGCAGACCCGGAAGTTCGGAAGCGGCGGCCTTGGTCACGTCGACGTATTTGTTCGGCGTCGTGCCGACCGGAAGGATCTGCTGGATCAGGCCGACCTGCTTGCCGGCGCCCTGGTAGTTGAAGACGCCGCCTCGCCAGTCGGCGAAGTAGAGCTTCGAATTGGCGTCGACCTCGAGGTCAATCGCATGCGGAGCCTTCTCAAAGGTCTCCTGCTGGGCGATGAAGGTGGATTCGAACGGCTTGAGCGGATGGCGATGCAGTGTGCCGGTCGTCCAATCGCAGGTGAAGAGGGATTCGCCGTAGTTACCGGGGAAGCCGGGCTCGCTCAGGTAGAGCGCGCCGGTGCCGGAGCCGCCGCCGTAGTCGGCGAGAGGGGGAGCCAGCTCGTCGATGAAGTTCTTATAAAGACGGGGATAGCCGGGATTGGAGAGCGACGTGAAGTGGTGGAAGCGCGTGTTCCAGCCCTTTCCGTCGTTGGTGTTGTCGCGGGAGAAGATGTCCATCGCGGGGGAGATCGCGATGTCCACGATGTTGCGGGTCATCTCCGAGTAGATCTCGAGCTCAGAACCGTCGGGGCGGACGCGCATGACGCCGCCGCCGTAAAGCGTGACACGCTTGCCGTCGCGGCCCTTGGCGCCGTCCATGTCCTTGAGGATGCCGGCGCCGAAGTCGCCGACGGCGATGTAGAGCCAGCCGTCGATGCCCATGCGGCAGCTGTTCGTGGTGTGGTCGGCGCCGCGAGGGTGCTCGATGCCGCCGCCGAGGCCTTCGACGAGGACGATTTCTTCGTCAGCCTTGCCGTCGCCGTCCTTGTCGCGATAGACGCTGAGGAAGGGAGGGTGAACCAGGTAGAAGGACCCGTTGAGGATGTGGCCACCGCGGGGGCTATCGACCTTGGTGAACTCGATCATCGTATCGGCGACGCCGGTGCCCTTGGTGTCACGGGCGATCAGGATACGGCCGAGTCCGGGCGTGTGGCCCAGCGAACCGTTCTTGTCGGAGGAGATATAGAGGTCTCCATTGGCGGCAGCGGAGAGGGCGGTCGGGTAGAGCTCCGGCTCCTGCTTCGTGCCGACGTATTCGTGGATGGTGAAGCCTTCGGGGACCGCCTGCGCCGCGGCGGCGAGGAAGAGAAGGCCAAGGGATGAGCGTGCCATGGGTGTAGCGGGGTAAGGGAGTAGATGTAGGACAACCCGGGTTTGTTCCAAGCGGGAAGCGTCGGCGGAGGCCATCTTAGCGTCTTGCCCGTCCGCTTCCGGGGGCTAACCCTCCTCCCATGGCCCTTCCGGTGCTCACGTTCTTCCCCCGTCCGAGGGAACTGACCCTCCGCGGGGGCTGGCTCAAGGTGCCGCCCCTGCCCCACCTGACCGCGCTCTTTATAAAGAGCCTGCCGACGACTCTGGACCAAGCCCGGGCGGCTTTGGCCCAGGCGGCCGACGGCGCCTGCCGGATCGTCCACAAGCCCGCGCGCGGCGCCGAAGGCTATCATATCGAAATTCTCGCCAGCGGCATCCGGCTTAATGCGGGCGACGCGCATGGCCTGCTCTACGGTGCGCAGACCCTCCGCCAGATCGCCGAACAATATCCCGACGAACTGCCCCACCTCGAGATCACCGACTCGCCCGACCTGCCCGTGCGCGGCTTCATGGTCGACATCTCGCGCACACGCGTGCCCACGCAAGCCGAGCTCCTCGACCTCATCCGCGCGCTCGGCCGCCTGCGCGTCAACCAGCTCCAGCTCTACATCGAACACACGTTCGCGTTCCCCGGGCACGAAGACGCCTGGAAAGACGCCTCGCCGCTGACGCCAGCGGAGATCCGTGAACTCGACGACGCGTGCGCGGCCGTCGGCATCGAGTTGGTCCCGAACCTCAACACCTTCGGGCATATGGAGCGCTGGCTGCGGCATCCACGCTACCGCGCGATGGCCGAGTGCCCGGAAGGATGGGTTCATCCGCTCACCGGACAGTTCAAGGAATTCCCCGGGACGCTGCGCCCCGATCAGACTTCCGTCGACTTCGCCGCGGAACTCCTCGACGGCTACCTGCCGAACTTCCACAGCCGCCAAGTGAACATCGGCGGAGACGAACCATGGGAACTCGGTCAAGGTTTCAGCAAGCAAGCCGTCGCCGAACGCGGCAAGCATCGCGTCTACCTCGATCATCTTAAGAAGCTGTGCGCGCTCGGGCGTGACCGTGGCCGCACCGTGCAGTTCTGGGGCGACATCCTCCTCGAAGACCTCGCTCTCGCTCAGGATGCGCCGGCCGACGCCGTGCCCGTCGTCTGGGGTTATGACGCCGGGCATCCGTTTAAGGAACAATGCGGACGGCTCCGCGAATTAGGCCGTGCCTATCTCGTCGCACCGGGCACGAGCGCCTGGCAGAGCTTCACCGGACGACTCGACAACGCGTTGACCAACCAGGCCGAAGCCGTCGGCGCCGCCGTGCGCCACGAAGCCCGCGGCATCCTGCTCACCACCTGGGGCGACAACGGCCACCACCAGCCGTGGCCGACGTCGTGGCTGCCCATGGCCGCCGGTCTCGCGCAAGCCTGGGGCTTCGCCGCGAACGCTAAAACCGATTTCGCCGCCGGGTGTGCGGTCCTCGGCGGCCTTTCCATCGCGGAGGGCCAGGCCG
>CAINSX010000059.1 GCA_903853185.1 uncultured Opitutia bacterium | reverse complement strand
TCATGTCGTTTAACGTTTAGCAGAGTCCAAGGAGGCGGCCAGCGAATCAACCTTTTTGAACAATTCAGGCAGACGACGCGAAAGGACGACCAAGCGTCGTTCCAGACCGAAGGGCGCGGCCGGCGTGCCGTTCATGAAGCCGTCAGCGGGCACATCCTCGAAAAGACCCGTCTGGGCGCCCAGCTTGACGCGGTCGCCGAGGGTGAGATGTCCAGCCACTCCGGACTGTCCGCCGAGGACGCAATGGTCGCCGAGAGTCGTGCTGCCGGCGATACCGACCTGGGCGGTGATGAGGCACTGGCGGCCGATACGCACATTATGGGCGATCTGGACGAGATTATCGATCTTAGTGCCCCGCCCAACCACCGTCTTGCTGAAGCGAGCGCGGTCGAGGGTGGAGTTGGCGCCGACCTCGACGTCATCTTCCAGGACCACGTTGCCGATCTGCGGGATGCGCTGGATCTCGCCATTGACCGGCTCATAGCCAAAGCCGTCGGAACCGATGACGGCACCGGACTGGATGCGACAACGGGCGCCTAGGACGCAGTAGTCGCCGACGACGACTCCGGGCTTGAGCCAGCAATCGGCGCCGACCAACGCGTGGGTACCGACGTGGCAGCGGGCTTCGACCACCGTACCGGCGGAGACCGTGGCACCTTCGCCGATCACGCAGAGCGGACCGACATGGGCGGAGGGATCAATCTTAGCGGAAGAGGCGACGACCGCGGAGGCGTGGATGCCGGCGGCAGGACGAGGCCAGAGACGAGCCTCGAGCACCGAGCAGAGGAGCGCCAAGGCGTAGGACGGGTTATCGACGCGGAGGAAGGCCTGACCAGCGGCGGGATTACCCACGAAGGCGACCGGCACGAGAATCGCGCCGGCCTTAGAGGCGGCGACCGCGTCGGCATACTTCGCGTTGCCGAGGAAAGAGAGATCAGAAGACGATGCTTCGGCGAGGGCTGCGATGCCCGTGATCGGACCGACGCAAGCACCCTCCACGGATTTGGCTCCGGTCAGGGAGGCAAGTTCGGCAATAGTGAAGGCGAGCGACATGGTCCTAAATGAAGCGCCCCTGACTAGCAGGGGCGCGGCAGAGTCTTACTTAGCGGCCGGCTTGTCTCCAGCGGCAGGAGCAGGGGCCGCGGGAGCGGACGGAGCGGCGGTGATAGTCGGGAGGACAACCGGAGCGGAAGCCTTGTAGGCCGCGTTGAGTTCCTTGATCACATCTTCCGTAACGTCAAGGGAGGCATCGGAGAAGAGGACCGGGGCCTTGCCGATGATGAGATTGAGGCCCTTGGCCTTGGCGACCTTCTCCGCCTGGACGCGGGCATCGGCGACGATCTGCTTGTTCATTTCGCCCACGCGCTGCTGGATGGCGTTGCGGGCTTCGTTAACAAAGTTCTGGAGCTCGGCGCGGCGCTGCTGGAAGGTGGCATTCTTCTGCTGGAATTCGGCGAGCACGGCCTTCTTGCCGTTTTCGCTGAGCATCGGATCCTGACCGCGCTTGTCGACACTCTGGAGTTCGGTCTGGAGCTGCTCGACAGCCTTGATGCGCTCGTTGACGGAGGCCTGCGCGGATTCTTCGGACTTGCGGATCTCGGCCTGAAGGTCAGTGGCCTTGGCGTATTTCTTGAAGATTTCTTGGTCGTCGACGATACCCACGTTGGGCGTGACGGCGTAGACGGAGGCGGAGGCGAGGAGGAGGGCGAAGAAGGACTTCATGGTCGTATGCTATTTTAAGAAGCGGTTAGGAGGGGGAATGGCAATCAAAAGACCGTGCCGAAGCTGAAGTTAAACTTCATGCCGCCCGAATTGAGCGGCACGCCCGTGACGGGCACCTTGGTCGTCTGCAGCGGGAAGCCGAAGTCGAGGCGCATGACGGCGCCACCAAGGAGGATGCGCATGCCCAGACCGAAGTCGGAGTTGGCCGAAGCCACGCTGAAGTCGGTCTCGGAGCGGTTGACGATGCCGTAATCGTAGAACGCGGCGAAGCGGAGATTTTCCGCGGCCTTGATCGTGTATTCGGCGCTGAGGAAACCGTAGGTCATGCCACCCATCGGCTGATTACCATGGGAGGTATCGTACGTGTCGTAGGCGCCGACTTCGTTGTAGCCAAAGCCACGCATGTCATAGGCGCCGCCGAGGTAGAAGCGCTCGTAGAACGGAAGGTAGCCGCCCGAACCGGTGAGCAGGCCCACGCGACCGATGACGCCGATAGTCTGCTCGGCGGTGGGTGAGACGAGGAACCAGCGACCCGTACGGAGTTCGGACTTCAGGTACTTGACCTCGCCGCCTAGGCCATTTCCGGCGAGCTCTTCGGTGAGCGAGATACGTGAGCCCTTCGTCGGGAAGTTATATTCGTCACGGGTATCGTAGGTCAACGAAGTCGAGACGGAGGAGATCACGCGGGCGCCGGCGGTGCCTTCGGTGACCACGTCAGCTGGAGCCTCTGCGGTCACATTACCAACGGACATACGACGCAGGTTGTAGGCGATGCGCCCTTCAATATTACTGAAGATGCGGCGGCGGGCGTAGAGGCTGATACCTTCGGAAAGCACCGAGTAGTTGGCCGAAGCGTAGCCAGCGTAACGACGCTCGATGGAGTAGCCGACGGCGAGGTCGCGCTCCCAAAGGGCAGGCTCTTCGAAGGAATGCTCTAACGAACTGGTCAGGCTGCCGACGGAGATACGGACGCGGAACTTCTGTCCGTCGCCGCGATACCAACCCTCGGAGTTGGCGAAGTCGAAATTGGATTCGGCGTACTCGACGAAGCCGACAAGGCCTTCGACGGTGCTATAGCCGGCGCCGAAGCTGACCTGGCCGGTAGGACCTTCCTTGACCGTGACGCGCAGGTCACTCTGCCCCGGGATGGAGGTCGGGACGGGCGTCACGCGGACTTCCTCGAAGAACTGCGTGTTGCGGAGACGTGCCTCGGAGACACGGGTACGGGCAAGGTCAAAGATCTCGCCAGGCCCGAGCGCGAGTTCACGCGCGATGGCGGTGGAGCGAGTCTTGGTGTTCCCTTGAATCTCGACGGCACGGACGGTGTGACGCTGCCCTTCTTCGATCTGGAACTTCACGTCGATGGCGCCGGTCGCGAGATTAGGCTTACGGACAACTTCGACGGAGCTGTTGATATAACCCATCTGTCCGTAGTATTCGCGCAGCTTATCAGAGGCCGCCTCGATGGCCGGAACCGCGAAGGCTTCGCCGCTGGCGATCTTGTCGAACTCCGCGGGGTGGGCGCCGCGACGCAGGGAGGGCTCGGAGACCACCTTAAGAAGCGAGTCGGTGGAGTAGATGGGGTCGGAGGCTCCGAGACGGTTGCCGTCGAAGGCGATCGTGCCGACGGTGTACTTACGGCCCTCCTTGATTTTGAAGACGACGTCGACCCAGCCCGCCGCGTCCTTCACGTCCTTGACTTCGCAGACCTTCTCCGGGTCAGCGTCTTCGACTTCGACATCGAGATAGCCCTTGGAGCGGTAGTACTCGCGCAACTTCTTGCAATCGGCGCGATACTGCTCGGGGTCGAGACGTCCGCCGCCGATGAGCCAAGACCATTTGTACCAGCGGTATTCGCTGGTCTTAAGGTCGGCCGCGGACCAGAGGTCGTAGCGATCGAAGGAGGTCGCTCCTTCGAAGCGGAAATTATCCACTTTCAGCTCGATACCTTCGTCGACGATGACCGCGACGATCTTGCCGCCGCCCCCGACGGCGTCGCGCAGCTGGGAGGTGACGCGAGCGAACGGACGCTTCTTGCGCAGCTCGTTCTGCAGCTTGAGCTCCGAGCGGCGAAGCAGGGCCATGTCGAGCGGTTCGCCGATCTTGACGTCTTCGATCACGCTGCCGCCGAACCAGCCGGCCTTACCGACGAGTCCGTCGCCGCCGATGTATTCAATCTCCTTGAGGATTGGTCGGGGTTCGACCGTGACGATGATGTCCACCTCGCCGGTCTTCGGGTCAAGGACGGGCTCGACCAAGGCCTGATTGAAGCGACCGGTGGCGTAAAGGGAACGGACCGTGCTGGCGACGGCGTCCTTGGAGAATGGCTGGCCTTGGCGCAGGGCGACGAAGCCGAGGACGAACTGCTCGGAGACGGCCGTGCCATCCGTCTTGATGCGGATAGAGCGGACGAGCGGGTCCTTCGTCGCAGGGGCGATCTGGGCCGCACCGACGAGCGGCGACAGGGCGAGGGCGAAGCAGGCGGCACGAAGCCAGCTGCGGCGGAAGGAGGGGTTATTCATTATTTCGGTAATCTTTGGCCGGATTCTCGAAGCGTGTCAGCCCCGGATTAAAGAGCAAGTTGATGTCAGAGGTGGGTCCGTTACGGTTCTTAGCCACGATAAGCTGGCGGGAATAGCAGCCATCCTGCCCTGCCTGCTCGGCCTCGGCCTCGGCGGCCTTGCCCTGGCTGATGGGGGGCTTAGAGATCAGCATGACGATGTCGGCGTCCTGTTCGATGGACCCGGACTCGCGAAGGTCGGACATGCGGGGCTGGCGGGCCTCATCCTCGGACTTTCGGTTCAGCTGGGCCAGGGCGATAATCGGGATCTTAAACTCCTTGGCCATAGCCTTGATACTACGGGACACTTCGGCGATCTGCTGTTCGCGGGGTAGGCCCGAGTCTAGGCCGTTGATAAGCTGGATGTAGTCGATGACCACCATGTCCAAGGGGGTGCGGGCATGGACGCGGCGGCACTTGGCGCGGATTTCGAGGATGTTCTGGCCGCCGTTATCGTCGACCACGAGGGGGAGCCCCTTGTACTCGTTGGCCGCCTGGACGAGGTCCACCTGCATACGTTCGTCCGGGTGGGCCGTGCGAAGCTTCTGCATGTTCACGCGGGCTCGGGAGCAGAGGAGACGCAGAGCCAACTCGCGGGCCGGCATTTCGAGGGAGAACAGCAGGACGTTGGACGGCTTGCGCGCCTCGTTGGGCTTGGGAAAGAGCGCGGCCTCGATGAAGTTCAGCGCGATGGAGGTCTTGCCCATGCCGGGTCGGGCGGCGACGACAATCATCTGGCCAGGCTGGAAGCCGAAGGTCATCGCATCGAGATCAGGGAAGCCGGTCGGCACACCCTGCACCGAGTTACGGTCGCGGATGATGCGCTGGACGAGTTCCATCGCCTCGGCGATCGGTCCGTCGATTGTCTGGGCGGATTCGGAGATTCGGTCTTCGCTGATGCGGAAGAAGGATTGCTCGACCTCCTCGAGGAGGCGCTCGATGCCTTCGGCGTGCGAGTGGGCTTTCTCAACCGTCGTGACGGCGGTGGAGATGAGCTGACGCAGGAAGTGCTTCTCGCGGATGATCGCGAGCCAATGAGGCGCATGCGCGCTCGACGAGATGAGGCCCGTCAGCTCGTTGATGTAGGTCGCGCCGCCGGCGGACTCCAGCTTGCCCTCGCGACGGAGTTGCTCGGTGAGCGTGATCTCGTCGATACCCGTGCTCGCCTGATTCAGCTGGACGGCGACGGCGTAGATATCCTGGTGCTTGGGGTCGAAGAAGTAGTCGGCGGTGACGCGTTGCTCGAGGCACCGCTGGAGCGTATCGCCACCGTCGATGACGATGCTAGCGATCAGGCCGCGCTCGGCGTCAAGGTTATGGGGCGGCACGCGGTCGCCGTAATTAGGAGCAGCGGCCTGGCGGGAGCGTGGGCGTCGCCCGGAAGGGGAATCGGTCATAGGAAGGCGATACTGTGCTCTCGGCCGCCCGCTCTGGAAAGCCAGAGATAGACGCAGTTTATACCCAACCTTCTGTGAACAAGGACGCAAGCAATTGTGACATTTGACGCCAAAGTGACGCAAATCGACGGGTTGCGTGACAACACGGCGGCAAAGCGAACGCTAATAAGTAAAAATATAAATAGGGGGGCCAATAGGATAGACGGTTGAAATCCGCTGGTCTGAATGGTGCACATGCTCGTCCATTTTCTCATGCTGGGTGCCTTGGCACCAGACCCGGGATTGACCCAGGTCTCGCTGAAGGCGATGAGCTTCGACGAGCCGGAGATGGAGGTCGTCATCCTCAACGCCTCTGGCCTCCCAGCCCCCCTCACCCTCTATTCCCACGCGCTCAGCGAGCCGGTCGAGACCCAGTGTAAGGAGGGCCGCCTGACCTTCTTCCGCAAGAAGAAGACCGATGACCCCAAGGAGCCGTTGGTGCCGCTCGTTTCCCTGCCTGCCCCGACCGCCAACGGGAAGTTCATCGCGATCATCTCGGGCGGCAGCGAAGCTGCCCGTCTCAGCCTGGTCTCCGACAACGGGGGCGTCGCCGCGGCCGGCACGATCCGCTTCTTCAATCTTTGCCCCAAGCCCGTCGGCCTCAGCGTCCCCGGCACCCGGCGCGTACTCCCCTCCGGGCAGGAAATCACGGTCCACCCGCAGGTGAAGGCCCAGCAATACGGCCAAGCCCAGTTCTTCCTTCCTGGCGAGGATGGAGACTGGCATGTCGCTGGCGGCCTCCGCTGGCTGCAACTGGAAGACATCCGCTCCATCCTCTTCCTCGTCCCGGCTCCTGGTGAGACCGATGTCATCAAGGTGCGCGGCTTAGAAGAACGGATTGCCGTCGAAGAGAAGAAGCAGGCCCCGGGGGTGTCTCCACCCGCCGCAAGCGGTGAGAAGCGACGGTCAGTCCGCAAGACGCTTCAGTAGAGTGATGCCACGGACCACAGTCGAAGCGGGCAAGCGGGCCGGGTTCTCGCTCATCCTCTCGCTCACGATGATGTCGATGATCCTGCTGCTGCTCATCACTTTATCGGCCTTCCTCACCGTGGAATCGCGCGCATCAAAGTGGTCGATGCTGGCCGCCCGGTCTCGCCTTAACGCGCTGATGTCAGCCCGGCTGGCGCTAGCCCACCTGCAGCAGGCAACTGGTCCCGACACGCGAAGCACCGCCACAGGTGAACTCGCGTGCACGCCCGCCCCCATCAGCCCCTTCGATCCGGCGATCAGCTGGACGCAGAAATACGGCCAAGGCCAACGTGTTTGGACGGGAGCGTGGCGAACCGACAAGCCTGACGAGCCGCCCCAGTGGCTGATTAGCGGCAAAGGGAGCAAGACGCTCGCCAACGCCACTTCTTATCTCGCGCAGTCGGTCAGCCTTTCGGGTGCCACCGACTATGCTGCCGACAAGTCTTACTGGGCACCCTGGCAGCGCGATTACCCGATCACGTTTGCGGCGGGCAACCAGGAAAGCTACGCGACGCTGGTCGGCAATGGCAGCGCCGCGCTGGACCCTGGTCCCGACGGGATCGTGGGCACCGGGGACGACGTAGACGGACGCATCGCTCTGCCGAAGATTCCGCTACCAGGCCCATGGACCAATAGCACCACGGGCAACTTCGCCTACTGGATCGGGGACGAGGGCGTCAAGGCGACCGTCGGCCTCATCGACCCGCGCGACCTGACCAAGGCGGCGCCGACGACACTCGACACGGTCACCGCCCTCCGCTCACCCAGCCGCCGCGGCACCGAATTGCTGCTCGGGCTCAAGAACGTCAACATCAAGGAGCCGAAGTTCGAAGCAGTGCTATCGACGTCCGCGCTGCCGATGCTCCCCGGCTACGACCTCAACGATCCGGCCGCCGCGGGCCTGCCGCCCACCAAGCTAGCCTTTCATCACCACGCCCTATGGTCGGCGGGCGTGCTCGCCGACAGCTATCGCGGCGGCCTCCGACGTGACCTGTCGCTGGCCTTCGAGATGGAGGACGCCCTGTTCGATAAATCGGATTTCGGTTCTGGGAATGGGCACGAGACCGTGATCGAAGCCTACACGGCGGACCCGCTCCTGGGCCAACGCCGCTCGTGGTTCCCGAGCTACGGCACCGCGAAGACAAACCCGGGCACCGTCTCTTCGTCCGACCCTCGTCCGCGCGTCTGGGTGCCCATGTACGAGATCAACGCCGACAACCCCGGTCGCAATCTTGGCACGAGCGGCACGAAATACCTGCCTTGGAGCCCCGTCTTCATCCGCGAAGACGAGATGCTTCAGCCGCTCGTGGACACGAGCAAGTCCATGCCGACCGTCACGAAGAATACCGCGTGGGACGGCCAGCCCCGCCGCCTCGTCGGCCCCCTCTGGCATCTCGTGCGCGACTACTACCGACTCTACAAAGAAGTCGACTGGAACGCCGGTAAGCCCGCGCTCGGAGCCCGGGCCTTCTTCCCCAATACCAATCAGTTCGACCGAGGGGGCTACCGGATGGCCAAGTATGCGCGCTACGATCTGGACGACGCCCTCTGGTCCGGCGGCGGTAAGGTCACCTCGCCCTACACCGATGGCTACGACTCCACTCCCGATCCGCTCGGCTGGGTGAACGGACTCAAAGGGGGAGACCTGACCGGCCACAGCGTCGGGCGCTTCATCCCCCGCCCGGTGCGCGGGGCCTATATGCCGGCGGTGCACCGCTTCTCGATGGTGTTCTCGCTGCGCACCGTGCAGGCGGGAGCCAACTACACGCTGAAGCTGGTCTGCACGCCGATTCTGGTCATCCATAATCCTTACAACGTCCAACTGAAACTGAAGGAGCCCACGTCCGCCGAGCCGGACCCGCGCGTCAAGGGAGGGCTAAAGATCTCGTTCTCGCAGTTCGACCAGATGCGCCTGCAGCTCTTCACCCATATCAGTAACGATCCGACGCAAGGCCTCAATACGACCGCCACTTCCCGGCTTTTCGATTCGCTGTTCAACTTCAACGCCGCCTCGGATGCGTCGACCGGTTCCAACGCGGAAAACCTCGTCGCGGTCGTCCCGGCCACGACGCTCGAACCTGGCGAGTTCGCCGTCTTCACCACGAAGGACCTCGTGGACGCGTCGACACTAGGCAAATCCACCGACGCCGCCAACATTCCGATTCTGAACATGCAGCGCGGGTTCTATTTCACAGGAGGGTTTCACACCGACGTCCGCGCTTCCAGCGTGAGCGCACCCTACCTGTTCAAGGATTCCGACCAGGTGAAGTGCTGCATCGACCTGACGAGCTCGATGTACTGGCACCACTGGATATACCTCAATTCCGGTTGGAAGAAGAGCCTCAAGGACGACGCCGTGAGCGCCGACGGTCAGGATCTCGGCGCCGACGAGGTCCTCGGAACCAGCCGCAATAACTCGCTCGCTAGCTACGCGCACTACATCAACGTCGGTGGCAGCGGATATAATGTCACGCACGTCGGCGACGCCGGCAGCGTGACAAACCCGGTCACCATCGGCCCAGTGTCCTCGATCCGCACCATCGCCGAGACAGCGCCGGGGCCGGTGGTCGCAGCATTCGACACGCGCGCCCGCGTCGCGGACACCGCACGCACCACCAGCTACGATCGCAACGCGCTCTCCTACTTCTCAGCGCAGGCCAATCCGGTGCCGGCCGCCCATCCCGCGTGGCTCTTCACCAACCCCCTGCCCCAGACGTCTTCCAATCCGGCCCTCAACGGCCTGCCTGGCATCGGCATGGCGAGCCTACGCACCCAGCTCTTCGGGGGCGATGAACTGGCCCTCAACGGCTCCACGACCTCCTGGAGTAACCTCCTGCAGATTGACGCCGCGAAAGCGAATGGCGCCAACGGACTGGGCGGGCCTTCACATGGCGTGGGCGGCCTGAGCACCGCCATGGCGGTCGAAGTCCCAGTGACGCCGCCGACCTCCCTCGGCCAGTTCATGCACGCAAACCTGACGCCGTGGGACTGGATGCCGTATCGCACCGTGGGCAATTCTTTCCCCTCGATGGTCGTACCCCTCGACAAGAGTTGGACCCACGGGACGCCGCATACGAACGCGAGCACCATCGGCGGACACACCTTCGGCGACATGAGCTACCTCATGAACAACGCCCTCTGGGACAGCTTCTTCTTCTCGGGCGCGGCGCCGATCCTGAGCGACGGCACGCGCACCGGAAACTACAACGCCGTCCGCGCTAAAAGCCTTGGCCAAGTCATGGCCGACTTCGCGGCCGGCACGGGTAAGTTGGCCAATCCGCGTATGGTGCCATTCCCGAACGGGAGCACCACCGCCAGCGCGCTCCTCGCCGACGGTTTCCTGACGGACAGTACCGGCGCGGCACCAGACGGATACCGCCGCTTCTCGAGCTACCTGCTCAATGTCGGCGCCTTCAATGTGAACTCGACCTCGGTCGAAGCTTGGACCGGACTTTACGGTTCATTGAAAGGCTTGGCCCTCGGTTCGCAGGCGGCGAACGCCCCCGCAGCGACGAACAACGCCCGCGTCCCCCGCATCATCGGTGATACGACGCAGGCGCCGGCCACCCGCAACCTCGGCGACGCCGCCTACTGGAACGGTTTCGCCAATCTTTCCGATACGCAAATCCGGGCGCTGGCCGTCGCGACGGTGGCGGAGGTCAAGGCTCGCGCCCAATTCTTGCAACGCACGGAACGGGATCAGGAATACCCGCCAGCCACCCGCCGCTTCCTCGGCTTCCCCGCGGCGCAAAATCCGGGCACGCCCTTCCTTGGGCTCTGCGAGTTCGTCAACCGCTTCCTCGGGCCGACGAAGAAAGCCGGGGCCTTTGTCAGCACCACGGCCTCGGCCAACACGTCGTATTACCAGATCGAGAACACCGCCGCAGACACCACGCTGCCGGTAACTGCGCAGAACGCGCGCTGGATGTTCCGGTCGGGAACACTAGAATCCGCGATCGCCCGGGCGGATAAGACGCTGGGGACGGAGACCCTCGCGAAGGTTCCCACGGGCGGTAAACCCATCGACCCTTCGGTCTCACATAACTGGACGAACGGCGGCGTCGCCGGCGGCCGGACCGGCATGCCCCCCGGACTTTATTTCCGCAACGTCGAGATCCTCGACACCGACAACGTGAACCGAACCCACACGGGCTTCGGCGCCAACGGCTGCCTTTTCCAGGGCGACCTCTTGCAGGCTCTCGGTCCGGCACTCGCGACGCGCTCGGACACGTTCCGCATCCGTGCCTACGGCGAGGCCGATGAAGACATGGGACCCGGTCAAGGAGCGGTGCTCGAACTGATCGTGCAGCGCACACCAAACTACATCGACCCCTCGCAGGCCGCACACGACCGCCTGCGCGACGCGGCCCGACTGCCGGTCAACGTAGTGCTCGGGCGACGCTATATCATCCTATCCTACCGCTGGCTGTCGCCCTCTGAAATCTGATCTCCCCATGGAAACGCTCAGTATCCGCTCCGTCCGCAAAACCTTCCCCACTCCGACGGGACCGTTGACGGTCCTCGACGACGTGAACCTGACCATCGCGCCCGGGGAGCTTTTCTTCCTGCTCGGTCCTTCGGGTTGCGGCAAGACGACGCTGCTGCGTTGCCTAGCTGGTCTGGACTTCCCAACCGCGGGCGCGATCTTCTTTGGCGACCGCGACGTAACGGACCTCGCACCGCATTTTCGCGAGACGGCCATGGTCTTCCAGAGCTACGCCCTGTGGCCACACCTGAGCGTGTCGGAGAACATCGCTTTCGGGCTCGTCGAGCGCAAGGTCCCATCCGAAGAACGCGATCGACGCGTACTCGAAGCTTTGGCCTCCGTCCGCCTCGATGGGCTGGGCGATCGCTCCATCGACCAGCTTTCGGGCGGCCAGCAGCAACGCGTCGCCCTCGCCCGCGCCTTGGTCGTCCGCCCTCGCTGCCTGCTATTGGACGAACCTCTCTCGAACCTCGACGCCCAGCTACGCGTCGAGATGCGCCAAGAGATCCGACGCATCGTGAAAGAGAATGGCCTCACTGCCGTATACGTGACGCATGACCAGGAGGAAGCCTTGGCCATGGCGGACCGCATGGCGATTCTGAGCCGCGGGCGCATCGCGCAGGTCGGCACCCCAGAGGAAGTCTATCGCCGGCCCGTCACCTCGGAGGTGGCGCGCTTCATCGGCGAGACGAACCTGCTCGCCGCTGAAATGAGCGGACAAGACGCGGCGACAATCTCTGTGCACACCGCCGCCGGGGTTTTCACCGGTATTCTTGGCGACCCGAGCCACCAAACCGTGGCCGGACAGTTCACGGAACTTTCCGTACGCCCCGAAGCCTGGCGGCCGGCCGCCGTGGGCGAGCCCAATACGCTAACTGGCATCGTCGTCGAAAAGGTCTACCTCGGACAACGGGCCCAACTTACCTTGCGGACCGAACTGGGCTTGCTCCGTATCGTCATCATCAATCCGCCGGGGGATCTGACGACCGGCCATGAACTCACCGTCTCCGTCGCCACCTCGGACGTCGTGGTGCTTCCACGGAAATGAAGTCGGCCCGAGCATGGTGGATCACCTTCGGCACGCTGGCGCTCCTGATCGCCCTGCCCATGCTGCTGCGCAAGGACACGACCCAGCGCCCGGCCCCGGGCACCCGGAGGCTCGTCGTCTTCACGCCGCATAGTGAAACGATCCGCAGGGAATTCTCCGAAGCCTTCTCCCGCCACTGGCGCGACGGGCACGGTGAGGATGTCTACATCGATTGGCGCAGCCCCGGCGGCACCTCTGAAATCCGCCTGATGCTGGACGCCGGCTACAAAGCGGCGGACGAAGAAAAGCGGGTGGGTATCGGCGCCGACGTCTTCTTCGGCGGCGGCGAACCGGACTTCGCCAGCCAAGCCAAGAAAGGTCGGCTCTTGCCGCTCCGCGCTTTCACGCGGCACCCGGAGTGGTTCGCGCCCGGGGGACCGATTCCTGAATTCTTCACCGGCGAGCGCCTCTGGGCCAAGGACAAGACGTGGTCCTCCTCCTGCCTCTCCCGCTTCGGCATCTGCTGGGCGCCGACCCGCTGGCGCGCCAACGGCCTGCCTGACCCCGTCCGCTGGGCGGACCTCGCCGACCCGCGGCTTCGTGGACAGCTGGCCCTCGCCGACCCCACCAAGAGCGGTTCGGTGGCGCGCGCGTTCGAGCTCATCATCCAAGCCGAGATCCAGAGCAGCCTCCAGTCTCCGGAACGGGCGAAGCTGCCGGAAAAGGAACGGCTCGCGCTGGGCTGGACAGACGGCTTCCGCCTCGTGCAACGGATGTCGGCCAACGCCCGCTACTTCTCCGATAGCTCCACCAAGATTCCGCTCGATGTCGCCGATGGCAATGCGGTCGCGGGCATGTGCGTGGATTATTACGGGGCCGCCTTCGCCCATCAGGTCAACCGTCCTGACGACGTGCGCCTAATCTGGACCGCGCCCGCCGGCGGGACGACCGTGAGCGGCGACCCCATCGCGGTTCTGCGCGGCGCGCCCGAACAGGAATTGGCCCAGGCGTTCGTCGAATTCGTCCTCAGCCCTGAAGGCCAGGCGCTCTGGAGTTCCCCCGTCGGCGCCCCGCACGGACCGCGCGATCGCGAGCTCTTCCGGCCGCCCGTCCGCCGCGACAACTACGCCACCCTGCCGCCGGAACGAGCCGCCAAATCGCCCTACGTCGGCACCGACCATCTCCAATACCGCCCCGAGCTCACCGCCGCTTCCTTCGGGACGATTCGTCGTGCGGTACGCGTGATGTGCATCGATACACACGAGGAACTCAAAGAAGCCTGGGCCGAGATTATCAAGGCCGGCATGCCGGCGGACGCCTTGGCCGTCATGGGCGACCTCAGTGCCCTACCCTACCGCGCCGGTGGCGAAGGCGACCCTGGACTTGAAAGCCGCGACGCCCTCGTCTCGGCCGGCCGCATGACGGAGCTCGGAGCCGTCTTCCGCGAGAACTACCGCCGCGCGGCCGAGCTCGCGCGCCGACACCAAGAGAAACGCTGACATGGACCGCCGTACCGCCTGGATCCTCTGCGCCGCCGTCGGGCTCCTGCTCGCCGTCGGCTTCCTCTACCCCGCCTTCTGCGTGCTGCGCGAAGCGTTCATCGACCCACGCGACGGCGGCTTCACCTTCGGCTACGTCCTCGCCGTGCTGCGCGATCCGCTGTACCGGGACGGCCTCATCAACGCCCTGCTCCTCGGCCTGGCCAGCACGCTCGTGGCGGCCCTACTCGCCCTACCCCTTGCGCTGGTCAATCACCGCTACAGCTTCCCAGGACGCGGCTTCCTCGCGCTAGCGCTGCTCGTACCGATGATCCTCCCGCCCTTCGTGGGCGCCATCGGCATCAAGTGCATCCTCGGCACCGAGGGCTCGTTCAACGCCGTGCTGGCCGGCCTCGGCTGGATGGATCCGCTACACCCACGCGACTGGATGGCCGAGAACCGGCTGCTTGGGATTGTCGTGATGAACGCGCTCCACCTTTATCCGATTCTCTACCTCAACCTCGCTGCCGCGTTGGCGCAGATGGACCCGGCCATGGAGCAAGCCGCGGCCAACCTCGGCTGCTCGCCCTGGCGGCGGCTCACGCGGGTGACCCTGCCGATCATCACCCCGGGACTGTTCGCCGGCGGGGCACTCGTCTTTATCTGGGCCTTCACCGAGCTCGGCGTCCCGCTCGTCTTTGACTTTCCGCGCGTGGCACCGGTGCAGATCCTGGACGGCATCAAGAACCTCGACCGTAACCCTCTACCCTACGCCCTGACCACCATCGTGCTGGTCGTGGCCGGCGGCGTCTTCCTGGCGTCCAAGCTCCTGTTCGGCAGCGGCCGGCACGGCGCGGCGCCCCGCCCGAGCCTGCGCTCGGCCCCTCAGCCGTTGAACGGCTGGCTTGGATGGGCCTGCAGCGGACTCTTCGCCGGCGTAACGGCATTGGCCTGCCTGCCGCACCTCGGCGTGATTCTCATGTCGGTCTCCGGCCATTGGCATAACTCCGTGCTGCCGGCCGAGCTGACGCTCGCGCACTGGCAGGAAGCGCTCGGCAGCGCGTTGGTCGTGCCTTCCATCCAGAACAGCCTGTCCTACGCCGGTCTCGCCACCGCCGTCGCACTCGTGATGGGCATCGCCGCCGCGTGGGTGATCGCGCGCTCTGACCTGCGTATCCGCCACCTCCTGGATACCCTCACGATGTTGCCGCTCGCCGTGCCTGGACTCGTCCTGGCCTTCGGCTATCTCTCGCTGTCCCAGGAGGGCAAACCCTTCGCCATCCTCGTGGGCGCCGGTGGCAGCCCTCTGCTGCTACTCGGGCTCGCTTATGCGGTCCGGCGTCTACCCTACGTGACGCGAGCCGCGGTCGCCGGCCTGCAACAGTGCGACCCCGTGCTCGAACAGGCCGCGCGTTCCATGGGAGCTTCGGCCTGGTCCACCCTGCGCCGCATCTCCCTACCCCTGCTCGCAGCGCACCTCGCCGCCGGCGGAGTGCTGGCGTTCGCCTTCTCCATGCTCGAGGTGAGCGACAGCCTGATCCTTGCCCAGCGCGCGGAACACTTCCCGATCACCAAGGCGACGTTCGCCCTCATGAGCGCGCTCGGCGATGGCCCCCAGCTGGCCGCAGCCCTTGGGGTATGGTCCATGGCATTCCTCTCGGTCGCGCTCATCGGCGCCTCGCTGCTCAACGGCAAGCGCGGCGGCTTGTCCGGCGAATAAGCCGGCCGACTGCCTAGGCCTTGCGACGCCGACGGCGGATGGCCGCGGCGGCGAGGAGGATTGCTCCGAGCCCCACGCCATAGGTCGAGGGCTCAGGGACGGTGAGCGTCACGGTCTGCGTGGTCTGGTCGAAGGACATCGACCAGAAACCGGCTTGGGAGGCCGCGCCGTCGGAATAATGGAACTGGGAGACATCGAAGGCGAACAGGTCAGCGATGTTGGTCCCAAGCGTCGGCTTCGTCACCGAGGAGGCGGTCGCGAAGGCGAAGGATTTGATGACCCTCTGATTCATGGACAGAGGATTTCCCGCGGTGGCGTCGCCCGGCGTGGCGAAGGAGATGATGCGTACTACGATTTTGTTCGCGGCGGAAGCCCCGCTGAGGTCGAGGCCCGTGGTGAAGTTAAAGTTATCGTAGCCGATACCGGCGGAGGCCGAGGCGTCGTTCAGCTTCCACTCGATGACGGATCCGCCGGCCAAGGTCGCCGTGTTGTTGGCGGTCAAGGTCGCCGCGTTCAGCTGAGTAAGCGAGGTGTTGGCGGCGAGTACGCCACCAGAGTTGACGGTGAGCAGGTCGAGCTGGCCGTTGCCAGAAACGCGGCCACCGGAGTTGACCGTCACGGCGTTGGCGATGGAAGCGCTGACGAATAACTGTCCGCTGTTATCGACGACGACCGAGCCCGTACCCAACGCCGTGCTTAGGGTAGTGGGAGTCACGCCACGCACTTGGAGCGTGCCGGCACTGACCGTGACACCGCCGGAATAAGCGCCGAATCCTGACAAGATTTGCGTGTTCGCGCCCGTCTTCACGAGGGAGATGGTGCCGGCGCCATCGGAGATGTAACCAGAGAAGGCAGCCCCAGGACTGACGGAGCCACCGAGCGTCAGGACGGATGCCGAAGCCGCGTTGTTGACGATCTTGAGGTACTTGGCGGCCGTGACGTTGGCGCCATCGGCCACATAGGCGAACTGCTGGTTCTTGCCATTCATGTCCAGGACCGGCACGCCGACGCCGGTCTTCGT
>CAINSX010000058.1 GCA_903853185.1 uncultured Opitutia bacterium | reverse complement strand
CTACGCACTGGCCAACGATGCCGTCGGTCGCGAAATCGTCGGCCTGCTGACCGCCCGAGCGAAGGAAGGTCTTGAGGTCCGCCTGCTCGTCGACGCCATCGGCAGCTTCGGCATCCCGTTGCGTCTGTGCCGACCCCTCAGCCGCGCTGGCGGCAAGGTGGCCCGCTTCAACCCTGCGCTGCCCACTCAGGGTAAAGGCTCGGCCAACTGGCGCAATCACCGTAAGATCGCGGTCTTCGACGGCACGTTCGCGATCATCGGCGGCCAGAACCTCGGCCTACTTTACATGGGCGATAAGCCCTCCTCCCGCCGCTTTCGCGACTGCTCCTTCCTGATTGAGGGCCCGACGGCCGCCGCGATTGAGCGCGTCTTCATCGCCGACTGGTGCCAGGCCACCGACGAGACCCCGATGACCTTCGCGACACTGCTACGCGAGCGCTCGCCCCACGTCGGCGATGCGCACGTCGAGGTCATCGCCTCCGGCCCCGACTGCGAAGGGGATCCGCTGTGGGAGACCTACTTGAAGCTGTTCTCCAACTGCAAGCGTTCCATCACCGTCGTCACGCCGTACTTCGTGCCAGACCGCACGCTATTCACGCTACTGGTGACGGCTGCGAACGCTGGCCGCCACGTCAAGATCATGGTACCGCGACGGTCGGATCATCGCCTACTAGACCTCGCCCGCCGCTGGCACCTGCGCACCCTCCGCGAGGCCGGTGCGGAAATCCTTTTCTTCAAGCCCGATGTGCTTCACTCCAAGCTCGTCATCGTCGACGACGAGCAGCTGGTCATCGGCTCAGCGAACCTCGACATGCGTTCGCTCTTCCTGAATTACGAGATCGGCGCGGTCGTGCGCGATCCCATCGCAGTCGCCGAAGTCGGCGCCCTTATCACGGGTTGGGAAACGGAAAGCACGCGGTTCACGGAAGACCTCTATCGTCGCACCCGCACATGGACGGGCCGCGCGATCGAGGCCATCGCGCAAGTGATCTCTCCGCTCCTCTGATCAGCCCAGGAAGGCGTGCAGACGGACCGCCAGCCCGGTGTCGGGCAGAAGAAAGCCGTCATGGCCGGCATCCGTCACGACCTCGTGATAGGCAGCGTTGACGCCGACGGCGGTGGCCGCGGCGAGAAGCATGCGCAGTTCGCTCGTCGGGTAGAGCCAATCGCTCGAGAAACCGATAGCGAGCACGTCGGGGCCATCCTGGGTGAAGAGCGTACCGGAGGAGGCGCGTGCGGTCATGTCGAAGCGATCGACCGCACGGGTGATGCGCAGCCAGCTATTAGCGTCGAAGCGCTGGACGAACGACCGGCCTTGGTGCTCAAGGTAGCTTTCGACCTGCCAGTGCACGGGGTCGCCCGGGCCGGCGCCCGGGACCTTGGCGCGGCCGAACTTCTGCTCGAACGATGCGGAGGAAAGGTAGCTGATGTGCGCGAGCATGCGGCCGACGGCCAGGCCGGACTCAGGGCCTTCGCCAGGGACGTAGTGTCCGCCTCGGAAATTCGGGTCACGCTCTACGCAGGCGCGGGAGACGGCATTGAGGGCGATCGCCATCGGCGACTGGCTCAAGCCAGCCGCGAGCACGGCGATGCGGTCGACCTCAGCGGGATAGTCCGCGCACCAGATGAGGGCCTGCATGCCGCCCATGGAACCGCCGACGACGCCATGGAGCTTGGAGATGCCGAGGTGACGGAC
The DNA here is from genome assembly GCA_903853185.1 of uncultured Opitutia bacterium. GTDB lineage: Bacteria > Verrucomicrobiota > Verrucomicrobiia > Opitutales > UBA953 > UBA953. The sequence goes on along the minus strand of CAINSX010000058.1, from coordinate 1,902 downwards.
GACTAGGCGTTGGGCACGGACGATATCTCCCAAGGTGATCTCGGGGAAATATCCGCCGTAGGGCTTGCTGGTGCGGGGATCAATCGAGAGCGGGCCGGTCGAACCGCGGCAGCCGCCGATGCAGTTGACGCCGATGACGAAGAAACGGTTGGTGTCGATGGCCTTGCCGGGGCCGACGAAGCAATCCCACCAGCCCGGCTTACGGTCTTCGGCCGAATAGCGTCCAGCCACGTGGTGATCACCGCTCAGGGCGTGCGGGACCAAGATGGCGTTCGACTTATCGGGCAGCAACGTGCCGTAGGTCTCATAGCGCAACGTCAGGGACGGTAACTCGCCGCCCAACTCGAGTTTGAAGGGCTCGGCCGACACGAAGTCGCGGAACGAGACCGGGCAAAGTTCGTGGGTGGAGGTCAGGTTGGCCGGACAGTCGGACATGGACCCATCCAGCCAAACCAGACCCGGGCGGGAGGCAAGTGGCCATTCGTTGTTGCCTCGTCATAAACGACCCCAAACCTACGGGCCATGTCCCAAGGCCACCGCCATGAGGAAGGATGCTGCGGGGAAGGCTCCAGCAATCGCATCGAAGCCGCCGTCCTCCGCATGAAGGAGAAGGCCATGCGCGTCACCTCTCCTCGCCTGGTCATGCTCAAGGTCCTCGCGGCGGCCAAACACCCCCTGAGTGCCGAACAGGTCCATGAAGCTGCCGGTGACGACAAGTTAGACCTCGTCACGATCTACCGCAGCCTCGGCGCCATGGACGATGCCGGCATCGTCCAGCGTCATCCGCTCGAGCGTGGCCGCAGCCTCTACGCCCTCGTCACGCCCGGGCACCACCATCACCACGTCATCTGCCGCCGTTGCGGCCGCATCGACCGCCTGCCCGGCTGCGACACCTCGCGCCTCGAAGCCGCCGCCCGCACCAAGGGCTATGCCGACCTGACCCATATCATGGAAATCTACGGCATCTGCCCAGCCTGCACCCCCTCTTCCCATGCCTGACTTTCCTCGCACCGCCTTCCTCCTCGGAGCCGGCCTCGGCACGCGCCTGCGTCCGCTCACCGAAAACTGCCCCAAGCCGCTCCTGCCGATCGGCGGACGGCCGATGGTCTTGCAGGCGATGGAGAAACTCCATGCCGCCGGCACGCGCCGCTTCATCATCAACACGCACCACTGCCCCGACGCCTGGGCGCTCGCCTTCCCTTCCGGCCGCTTTGGCGAAGCCGAAGTGAAGCTTGTGCATGAGCCCATGCTCCTCGAGACCGGCGGCGGCCTCGCGAACATCGCCGGCCTGCTCGGCGAGGACGACAAGGACCTTGTCATCTGGAATGGCGATATCCTCTCCAGCTGCGACATCGCCGCGGCCTACGCGCACCATCAGGCCAACGGCGGCGACGCCACGCTCGTCGTCCGCGAACAAGGCCCGAACCGCAACGTTCGCATCACCGACGAAGGTTTCGTGACCGACATGCGCGACCGTCTCGGCAAGACCGACCCCTCCTACCAGTACACCGGCATCTGCGTCGTCACCAAGGCCTTCGCCCAAGGCGTGCCCGCGACGATCGAGTCGCTCGTCGAGCACTTCCTCCGCCGCATCCAGGCCGAGCCCGGCAGCATCCAAGGCTTCCTCGACGCCTCCGCGACCTGGCATGACCTCGGCACCGTCGAGGAATACCAGGCCGTGAAGGCCGAGCACGAGAAGCCCGTGCGCGGCGCGATCTCTCCGACCGACGCCGCCAAGGCGCACGGCTACGAACTCACGGAGGGAGGCGCCGTCCTCAAGGGCGGTTCTGGACGCAAGTTCCTCCGCGTGCGCAACGCCACGGGCGGATCCGCCGTGCTCTGCGTCTACGATGATTCGCGCCCCGAGAATCAGCTCTACGGCGCCATCGCCGGGGTGCTCCG
>CAINSX010000057.1 GCA_903853185.1 uncultured Opitutia bacterium | reverse complement strand
TGGCAATAAGGCCAGAAGGCGGGAGAGCGTATGATGCCGTCGCCAGGTTGAGGGCAGCTGACCTTGGTGAGGCCGCGAAAGGAACCATACATCCCGTTGAACTCTGCTTCGGTGAGACGGGCATGGTCTTTGTCCTTCCGGAATCTCTCGATGGTCTCCTCGGGGTGTACCCAGCCAATTTGTTCCCCGTCGACCCAGAAGCGGATATCAGATGTCAGGCCCCGACCCCATGGTGCGACGATATCCCCGATGGCGAAATCAAAACCAACCCAGGTCTTCCTCGGTAAGGTGCCTTTTAGTGTGCGGAGTTGTACCTCCTTGTAGTAGAGAGGGATTTCCTTGGTTTCATACGGCAGGGTGATGGTGTGCGAAAGATCCGAAGGCACTTTTCCCATGCCGTGGATTTCAGTCACGTCAGCGGCGAAGTGCCCTTCTTTCGCTGCGCGTAGACGATCGAGGCACATCTCGTCGCCGGCCTTGAATCGGAAGACGCCTTGATCATCGGTCATTCCTTTAAACGTCCTCGTGCTGGCAAGGCGTGGGTCGTTCATTCGACTAAACAAGGCGGTAACAGCGACGCCTTGCATCGGCTGGCTTGATTCGTCGACGACGGTCAGCGTGTAATCCCGGGCCAGCAGCGTGAGCGCGAGAAAGGTTAGGAGGCATGGGCGGATTTTCATCGGAGCGCGGCAGATTTGATCATGTGAGTGTAGAGCGGTGTGACGTAAGGCAGGGCGACGTTCTTGAAGTCGCTGTGCAGCCATCGGCCGGCCAGCCGCGTGGCGCCGTGGCCATCGGTCGGCCATAGATCGAGGTCGGTGCGACCGAGGGTTTCCAGATTGAAATTTTCGACTTGAGGGCCGTTTTCCGTGGCGGTTACTGGCGCGGCGCCAGCGGCGAAAGTCATCGCGGGGATCGCCCGGGCGAGCAGGTCGTAGCGCATGTTGGAGCAATCCAAGATCGGCGAGGGCGCCAGCAGGCGTGGGCCGCGCAGACATCCTTCATAGAGCGGTCGGAAGAACGGATCTTGGGTCAGTTGCGCGGAGGTGATGCGTCCGGCGGTTGTCGGATCCATTCGTTCGTAATAACCGCCCGTGCTCTTAGTCAGCCCGTTGGGTACGTAGCGACCACGCCATGCGGGATTGAAGCCCCACCCACCTTGGGTTCTTTCCATGGCAATCGCTGCGATGGAACGACTCCACCCGACGCCCTTAAGTAATTCCTGGGTTTTCCAGACTCCATAGTCGACGGCGCGGCCTGACCAGAGAGTCGCGAGAACCGAGGCAGAGACCATGCTTCGTGGCGAGTTAGTGACGTCCTCCCCTGGAGAGTAGAAACTCGTAGAAATACCGAGCGTGCGTACGCGCGAGAAGCAATGCTCCCAGGTGATAGTCCGGCGAAAGTCGCCGGGTGCGAAGAGATTAGCCCAGTCGGCGGCGTAGAGCTTTCGTCCGTAGGGCCGCCAATATTCCTCGGTCATCTCCGCGGCTTGCTGCTGTGCATTGTCTCTCCCAGCGAGCGCTTCGATCGGAAGCGCGGCATTGAGCAGGAAGTAGTGTGCCGGGGTGAAGCCCGCTTGCACTGCCTGGCTCGCGACAATGTTGCCCAGACTATGGCCGATGAGTAGCGTACGCGAGGCATCAAGGAAGCCCAGAGCCTTCGGCACCTCATCGCCGGTCTGAAACGCGTGGTAGACCGCTTTGTGATAATCGAGTCCGGTGTCGCCGTTCCAAGTGAGGCCCACGAATCTTGCTTTACTGCCGAGGACATGAAGGCGTTTGAAAGTTTCGGCATGCCATCCGCGTGCTCCGTCGGCCGGCACATTGTAGCCATGGATCAGCACTACCCATCGGCCATTGGTCTCGCTGTCAGGGAGACCTTTAGGTTCGTCGATCTGTTGTGGTCGGGCGACCTTTTTGACCACGGCGGGTCGTCCGGAGTAATCGCAAGGCACGCGGGTCAGGTTGACGTGCCGGTACATTGTCTCGACGGGCACGATACACAGGGGTTGCTCGATGGTCGCGACGGACTTGTCACCCCGACGTATCTCCAGCCGCAGCGGCTGTTGGCTGGCCTTGGCACCCTCTATGAGGATGACGCCATGCCCAAAGGCGCTAATACGTTCGATGAATGAAGCCGGAATCTCGATTCGCCCGTCGGGGTCGGGCTTCAGGATTTCAGCGGACGTGACAGGCTCATTGAGCTTTGGGCCGAAGGCCTTCAGGTCGATGACGCGATGAATAGCCCCCGCGGTTGAAGGCGATAGGCTAGTCAGCGCGACCTGGACGGCTTGTTCGGGGTGCGTCACATAGTAGCGATATCCGTCGGATGGGCGGAGTAACTTTGTGACGTGGGCAAGGTTAAGGTTGATCGGTAGGAAATCGACGAGATCGCGCATGCCATCGATACCTGGGTGCGCATAGTCCGCTTGGTCTGCCGGTCGTCCAGGCAGGTCGGAGCGCTCCTGCCATTCGCCATGGTCGTCGTCATCATTGATCCAGTGACGGATCGGCTTCCCGTCGGCCGGTCTCTCGTTGTCGCCGATGACCCCGTCGCGATCGACATCCGCGTCGAGGCCCGCCGGCTCGGCTACAAAGTCAGCGAGCGAATATTCAAGCTGACCGTCGTCTTCAGGAGTGAGGCTAAGTGTGAGAAGTTTCCCTTCATCGGCGGGCTTAAGGGAGAAGGGTAGGCCCACGTAGCGCCAATCAGTATCAACCGGGATGGGGGTCTTCCATTCGGCAAGCGTCCTGCCATCCTCGCTTCGGACCGAGACGGTATAACGTTGGTCAATCTCCAAAGGATTCCAGCGCACATGGTGGCGCCAGAGGAGAAGGTGAGCGCCGGCCTTGAGGTCCGACCGCATGACTTCGACGCCAAGATTAGGCAGGCTCCCGCCTTGGTAGAAGTAGCGTAAAGAGAAGGCGGCTATCTCCTTGTGTGTGACGGGTGCGCTAACGGCGGCCCCTTGGCGCCTCGATGCCAGCAGTTCCAGCACTTTCAGCCGTAGAGCTGGGTTAGATGGCAGTGGATCGGTGCCCGAGGTGACAAATGCTTTCGGGAAGTCATGCGGATCGCATGGGTCCGTACCCTGAATGATTTCGGTCAGATCATCCCAGCCGTCGCCATCGGTATCAGGGTCATCAGGGTTGGTCCCAAGTAGCAGCTCCATTTCATCGTCCAACCCGTCATCATCCGTGTCTGCTTCGATTGAGACAAAGACGTTTGACGAGGCGCGGAAGGCTCCAAGGCAGAGGCACGTAGACAGAATCCAGAAAAGGCCGAATCGGATAAGCATGGCCCGATTTAGATTAATAAGCGGGACGGAATAACAATGCGTGCCGTATGGGGATTTTATGATGAGCAAAGGCCTTGGGCCGCTTGCAGGGCGAGTCCGGGCTGGCTATATGTCCGCGACCTGTCGTTTAAAGTCCGGGGAAAGTGATAGGGTCGGTTGACCCGGTAACCATCGGGGTTATCTGGTGTCTTATGCGCATGCCCCGCCGCACCCTGACCCTGTCCGCCCTTTGCCTGGCGGCCGCCGCGTTCGGTCAGATCGGCGACAAGGCCGGCGAACCGATGGTGCCGCTGGTGCCCGATAACCTGATCCCGCCTTCGCCCGCGCACACGCCGCAGGAGCAGCTGAAGACGTTCCAGATCGCGAAGGGCTACCAGATCTCGCTCGTGGCCAGCGATCCGCAGATCGGCGACCCGGTGGCGGCGCAGTTCGGCCCCGACGGACGCCTCTGGGTCGTGGAGATGCAGGGCTACATGCCTGACCTCGACGGCACCAACGAAGACCAGCCTCACGGCCGCATCTCGGTCCTCGAGGACACGAACGGCGACGGGGTCTTTGATAAGTCCACGGTCTTCCTCGACAACGTGGTGATGCCCCGCGCGCTCGCCCTCCATCGCGACGGCGTGCTGGTCGGCGCTCCGCCCCATCTCTGGTTCTGCCGCGATACGAAGGGCACGGGCAAGTGCGACGAGCGGACCGAGGTCGCGACGGACTTTGGCGTGCGCGTCGATCCTTCCCGCCCGCAGCTCGCCAATCCGGAGCGCGCCCCGAATGCGCTGCTCTGGGGCCATGACAACTGGCTCTACGTCGGCGCCTACACGGCCCGCTTCAAGTTCAAGGATGGTCGCTGGCTCCGCGGGCTGAGCAACTTCCGCGGGCAGTGGGGCCTGTCGCAGGACGACTTCGGCCATCTCTTCCACAACAGCAACAGCGACCAGATGCGTGCCGACGTCATCCCGTCGTCCTATCTCAACCGCAACCCGAACCTCGGTCGTACCACGGGCCTTAACTGGAAGGTCGCGAAGGAACAGCTGGTCTGGCCGATCCGCGTCAACCCGGGCATCAACCGCGGCTATCGGCCAGAAATGCTCCGCGAGTTCAAGCTCAAGGAGTTCACGGCCGCCTGCGCACCGTGGATCTACCGAGCCGACCTCTTCCCGGCTGATGCCTACGGCAACGCGTTCGTGTGCGAGCCCGCCGGCAACCTCATCAAACGCAACGTGGTGAAGTCCGAAGGCGGCGCCCTCGTGGGCACGCCTTACTACGACCAGACGGAGTTCCTGGCTTCGACCGACGAACGCTTCCGTCCGGTCAACCTGCTCACGGGCCCCGACGGCGCGCTCTACGTCATCGATCTCTACCGCGGCATCATCCAGCACCGCATCTCGCTGACCACCTACCTGCGCGAGCAGATCGTGAAGCGTGGCCTCGATAAGCCCCTCGCGCTCGGACGCATCTGGCGCATCGCCCCTGAAGGCGCCGCTGTCGCGCCGGCCAAGAAGCTTTCCGCGATGACCCCGGCTGAACTTGTGGCCGAGCTCGCCAGCGGCAATTCCTGGCGCCGCGAGACCGCCCAGCGCCTGCTCGTGGAAGCCGCCCCAGACGCGGCGATTGACGCCGCGCTGGTCGCGCTCGCCAAGGATTCTGCCGCCCCGATGGGCCGCGTGCATGCCCTTTGGACGCTCGAAGGCCGCGGTGCCGTGAAGGCCGAAGCCGTCCTCGCCGGCATGGCCCATGATGACCCGCGCGTGCGTGCCGCCGCCATCCGTGTCTCCGAGGCACTGATGGCTTCGCCGGACCGCGATGCGATCGTCGCCCGCTGGACCGAACTCGCCGCCACCGAAGCCGTCACCGAAGTCCAGCAGCAGCTCGCGCTCTCGATTGGTGAAGCCAAGTCCCTCGCGGCCGACCTTGCCGGTGCCGCGCTCGTCACCCGCGCGGGCGAAGTTGCCTTCATCCAGGATGCGTTCATCAGCGGACTCGAAGGCCGCGAGGTCGGCCTCTTCGAGGTCGTGATGAAGAAGCCGACGGATTATGCCAAGACCTTGCCCGCCGCGCTGCTACGCTGCGTGTTCTCGACGCGTAAGCCCGCGCAGGTCGAGAAGGCCCTCGCGATCATCGCCGCGCTGCCGCTCAAGTCGCAGCAGGTCACCTTGCTCGGTTCGCTCGCCACGCACCCAACCGTCACCGCCAAGCGTCCGGTCAAGCTCGCCGCCGAGCCGGCTTCGTTGGCCAAGCTGGCCAAGAGCAAGGACACCGCGATGGTGAAGGCCCTCGCCTGGTTCAAGAGCACCGTCGTCTGGCCCGGCAAGCCCGGCGTCGTCGTACCTGTCGTCAAGGCGCTGACCAACGAGCAGCAGATTCTCTTCGATTCCGGCAAGCAGACCTTCGCGGGCTTGTGCGCCGCGTGCCACCAGCCGACCGGTAAGGGCCTCGACGGACTGGCGCCGCCCCTCGCTGATTCCGAATGGGTCAACGGTGACCCCGAGCGCATCATCAAGGTCGTCATGCACGGCCTGCGTGGCCCCATCAAGGTGAAGGGCGTGGCTTACAGTTACGACATGCCCGCCGCCGGGTTCCTGACCGACGAGCAGATCGCCGGCGTGCTCACCTACATCCGCCGCGAATGGGATCACGAGGCCTCGCCCGTGCCCCTAGACCTCGTCCAGAAGATCCGCGCCGAGACCAAAGGCCGGACCGACGCCTGGACCGAGTCGGAGTTGCTGAAGAAGTAGGCGAGACCGGAGGTCTCGCGGGGGAACTGCTGGCATGGTGAACTGCTGC